>NZ_JAUPTE010000097.1:0-23635 GCF_036701705.1 Microcoleus sp. w1-18aA5
TCCAAAAAGGACGGGCGGGACGCCCATCCCACAATAACAATTAAAATTGTAAGTTATTTAATTCGCGATCCTTAGATGGAATAAAAAAGTGGAAAGGACTTGGCATCTTTCGGCTTTACGAACACTCTTTGCTGGGGCTGCAAGTTCAAGCTATCGAATCTTTCTCTAGTCAAATTAGCGTTTACTACTTGACCGTCATCTAAGGTCAATTCTACCTGAATTTCCCATCCCAAATGAATCAAGCGACTGATTCTTGCAGGCACTGTTGCACTATTTTCTGTAGTTTCAATTACTACGTCGTGAGGGCGTAAGAAAATCTCTGGGTTGGCTGAGTCAAAGCCGTTGTCTTGAAACATTCTTGAACTGCTGGGCAAGACATTGACTGGACCGATAAAACTCATTACGAAAGCACTAGCGGGATGGTCGTAAATTTCTGCTGGTGTGCCTACTTGTTCGATTTTACCTTTATTCATTACTGTAATGTGATCGGCAACTTCCATCGCTTCTTCTTGATCGTGCGTCACAAAGACTGTGGTAACGTGAACTTCGTCGTGCAGTCGCCGCAACCAAGCGCGCAAGTCTTTGCGAACTTTGGCATCGAGAGCTCCAAAAGGTTCGTCTAGCAGTAACACTTTCGGTTCCACAGCCAGGGCTCTGGCCAGGGCCACCCGCTGCCGCTGGCCCCCTGAAAGTTGCGACGGGTATCTATCGCCCAATCCTGCCAATTGCACTAAATTCAACAACTCTTCTACTCGCGATTTGACTTTCGTGGGTGGTGTTTTCTGAATTTGCAGCCCGAAAGCGATGTTTTTTCGCACTGTCATGTGCTTGAATAGCGCGTAGTGTTGAAATACGAACCCAATTTTGCGGTCTTGGACGCTAGTATTGGTCGCATCTTGGCCTGTTAGCCAGATTTTGCCGGAGTCGGGAATTTCTAAACCCGCAATCAGTCGCAGCAGTGTAGACTTGCCGGAACCAGACGGGCCAAGCAATGCGACTAGGGAACCCGATTCAATTTCTAAGCTGACTCGATCGAGTGCTTGGAAACTGCCAAACTGTTTTGATACGTTTTCTACGACTATGCCCATAGGTAGGAAGAAGGGAGAGGGAAGAGGGAAGAGGGAAGAGGCAGGATACAGGAAGCAAGAGGCAAGAGGCAAGAGGGAAAAATATCAATCTCCGGTTTGTGGATGGGTTAAGGTAAGTTTTTTTATAGCACGATCGCACATCAGTTTGTTAATTTTAGGGTTTTGGCGATCGGTCAGTCGATTTTAGATTTTAGATTTTAGATTTTATATTTACTTGCAGCGCCGTGAATCTGGAATATGGAACTTTGGTCTAAAACTTTGGGAGTTCCAGGGCTTTATATGGGTTTTGGGCGGTATCAAACAGCCGAAAATTAACAAAAATGCACCTCCAAAACAAAACAACACAATTCTTTGCCACCAAAGTTGACGTTTGGTACTACAATGCAGCAAAAGTTCAAGCGTTTTTGACTTCAACGGCTGAGGGGATAAAGGAAAATGGGAGATGTTGGACGTGTGCCTGTAGGAATTATCGGCGCTTCAGGGTACGGCGGCGTGCAACTTGTGCGACTGCTGGCAGATCACCCAGCGGCTGAAGTAGTGTATTTGGGCGGGGATAGTAGTGCGGGAAAACCTTTTTCCAGCCTTTATCCGCATCTGACTAACTGCATTGATTTGACAGTCGAGGCGATCGACCTAGACAAAATAGCGGCAAAATGCGAAGTTGTGTTTCTGTCGCTGCCGAACGGTTTAGCTTGCAAAATGGCACCGACGCTGATAGAGAAAGGCTGCAAAGTCTTGGATTTGTCGGCTGATTACAGATTTGAAAATCTGGAAACTTACAAAGCTTGGTACGGCGGCGAGCGATCGGACTCTGAACTGGCTGCAACGGCTGTTTATGGTTTGCCAGAATTGTACCGCGATCGCATTAAAAACGCTCAGTTAGTAGGCTGTGCCGGCTGCTACGTCACTGCTAGTTTATTAGCCCTGGCACCTTTACTCAAACAAGGCCTCATTGTGCCAGAAACAGCTATCATCGACGCCAAATCCGGTGCTTCGGGAGGGGGCCGCAAAGCCGAAGTTAATCTCTTGTTGGCTGAAGCAGAGGGTTCTCTGGGCGCTTACGGTGTTGGCCGCCACCGCCACACGCCAGAAATCGAGCAAATTTGCAGCGATTTAGCGGGACATGATATTAAAGTTCAGTTCACTCCTCACCTAATTCCGATGGTGCGGGGAATTTTGGCGACTGTGTACGCAACTTTGCGCGATCCGGGTTTGGTGCGGGAAGATTTAATCACAATTTTCAGTGCTTTTTACCGCAATTGTCCTTGGGTAAAAGTGTTACCGGCTGGAGTTTACCCCCAAACAAAATGGGCTTGTGGCACGAATCTTTGTTATATCGGTGTGGAAGTTGATCCGCGTACTGACAGGGTGATTGTGCTATCGGCGATCGACAATTTAATTAAGGGACAAGCCGGTCAAGGCATCCAGTGCATGAACTTGATGATGGGTTGGGAAGAAACTTTGGGTTTGCCACAATTGGCTTTCTATCCTTAATTGGTAATTGGGCATTGGTAATTGGGCATTGGGCATTGGGCATTGGGCATTGGGCATTGGGCATTGGTGATGAAAATTAAAAACTAACCGATTATCGATTACCAATTACCCATTCCCAATTACCGATTACCGATTACCAATTACCCATTCCCAATTCCCAATTATCCAGTGTTACTTGGGCCCGTAACCGATCGACCCAGCATAAATTGCCCGATCGCCCAATTGGTCTTCAATCCTCAATAAACGGTTATATTTGGCCACTCGTTCGCTGCGACACAAAGAACCAGTCTTGATTTGGCCGGCGCGAGTCGCTACCGCTAAATCGGCAATTGTGGTATCTTCAGTTTCACCCGAACGGTGGCTGATGACGGCTCGATAGCTGTTCCGTTTGCCGAGGTCGATCGTATCCAAAGTCTCCGTCAAAGAACCAATTTGATTCAGCTTAATCAAAATCGAATTGCTAGCTTTCAAATCAATTCCTTTTTGCAGCCGCGTGCGATTAGTAACAAACAAATCGTCACCAACCAATTGAACTTTGCTACCCATTTTCTCAGTCAGCGCTACCCAACTGTCCCAATCGTCTTCGTGCAAACCATCTTCAATAGAAACAATCGGATATTTTCCGGCCAAACCATCCAAATAATCGATTAATTCTGCCGGCGAATGAGCCACACCGTCGTAAGTGTACTGCCCATCTTTGTAAAATTCGCTAGCAGCAACATCCAAAGCCAAAGCAACTTGTTCACCCGGCTTATAGCCAGCTTTTTCAATAGCTGCAATCAACAAATCCAAAGCTGCTTGATTGGATTTAAGATTAGGCGCAAAACCGCCTTCATCACCCACACCAGTTAGCAAACCCTCAGCTTTTAAGACTTTACTCAAGGATTCAAATACCTCTGCACCCCAGCGTAAAGCTTCTTTAAAAGAAGGCGCACCCACAGGGACAATCATAAATTCTTGAATGTCCACATTATTGTTAGCGTGAGATCCCCCGTTGATGACGTTCATCAGTGGTACGGGCAAAACGTTCGCCAAGGGCCCGCCCAAGTAGCGGTAAAGGGGGAGTCCTAAAGTCTCGGCAGCCGCCTTTGCTGTGGCTAAGGAGACTCCGAGAATGGCATTTGCGCCGAGGTTGGATTTGTTGGGGGAACCGTCCAAGTCAATCATGGTTTTGTCTACCAGCGCTTGGTCGATCGCATCTATATTAGCCAAAGCGGGGGCAATTTTGTGTTCGACGTTAGCAACGGCTTTTAGGACTCCTTTGCCACCGTAACGGGTTTTATCATCATCGCGGAGTTCGTGGGCTTCAAAAGAGCCTGTAGAAGCACCGCTGGGGACTTGGGCGATCCCCACAACGCCGTTGGCTAGGTAAACTTCAGCTTCAATGGTGGGGCGGCCACGGGAGTCGAGGATTTCTCTGGCTTGAATAGATTCGATCGCAGTGTCTAGCATATTAATTATTCCTGACTTAACTCAAGGTTTCATGACAATTAGCAGTCTCTGGGTTTTCCCACGCTGACTGCTGACGGGTAATAGATTACGCGATCCCCAGAATTATTGGTACACAGTTCAAAATATTTGCGGATTTGGACGAGCAACCTGGTGTCAATAAACTACGCTTATTGAATAAGGATCTACGGCAATTTTGACAATAATTTGATTGTTTTAACCCCAGATTCCCGCAGATTTCTTAATTGAAATCTTTGTTAAAATCAGAATGTCAACAAAGTCAATCAAAAAAGGAGAAACTTAGGATGTTAGAAACAAATTTCGGAGAAATTAGAGCATTAGCTGAAAATTCAGACCCAATTATTGCTGATCCCCCAAACATCAAATTACTCACAGGCCCATTGCCAAATCCAGGCAGCGACCCCAACTTTTTTGACTTAACTCCCAATGACGACGCATTTCAATTAGCAAATGGAATTCTGCGGAATACTGCCGGAGGTTTGCGTGCCTTAGCTGGTAACGATTTTGTCAGAGGTTCCGGTGGTGCGGAACTGATGAACGGTAACAGTGGCACAGATACTTTAATTGGAGGTTGCGGCAGCGATACTATTCGTGGTGGTCAAGATTTTGACATTCTTTATGGAGAATGTGGCAGCGATTTTGTCAGCGGAGATCAAGGTAATGACTACGTTTATGGAGGCACGGCCAATGACTTTATTCGCGGCGGAAAAGGGAATGATGCTGTAGTAGGAGAGAGCGGAAATGATACTCTAATCGGTGATGCTGAAATTGATAGACTGTGGGGAAGTGAAGGCGCAGATTTATTTATCGTCCGCACAGAAGTGGGAGCAACTTCGGGAGAGATTGGTTCGCTTCAACCGTCTCCTAGCGGCAATTTTGATGTAGATGAAGTGCCTGCCGATTTTATTCTCGATTACAATCGGCTTGAAGGTGATGTAATTGGATTAGCGTCTGGATTGACGCGAAATGATATTGTTTTGAGCGAAAGGTTTTTAACAATTGGTGATGCCAGAGATTATGACAGCAGCGGGCCTTTTCCTCCGGGAATTCCTCGAACGGCTGATTTTAGAATTTTAAATACTAAGGCGACGGTGATTCGGGAAGCTAGTACCGGCAATATCTTGGGTTTGGTGAAGGATGTTTCGCCGGATCAACTTCAGTTTATATCTGTATCGGATGAGGCGCTCTAGGATAATTACCAATTGGTGGGCAAGAGTAATCTGCATAGCACGGATGGGCGGCACGAAACGCCCATCCGACAACAACAAGGCTCTCAATCCTCGTTCCCAGGATCTGCCTGGGAAGGCATATCAGCGAGGCTCTTCCTCCCGATTCCTGACATCAATTCAACAATATTTAAGATTGCCAGAAATCCGCCACATCATATCCCATTTCGGTGAGCATTTGCCGCAGCAGAGGTAAGCTTAAACCAATCACATTTGTGTGGCATCCTTCGATTTGTTCTACAAACAAACCGCCTTTACCTTCGAGTGCAAAACAGCCTGCACAGGCGAGGGGCTCTCCGGTAGCGACGTAAGCCGCTATTTGGCGCGAGGTCACTTCCGCAAAATGAACTTTTGTAACTTGACAGCGAATGATCGATCGCGACCTCGCCTCACCAAAGTCATCGAATCTAGTATCAATTAAAGCATGACCCGTATAGAGTTCGCCCACCTTACCGCGCATTTTCTGCCAGCGCGAGATTGCTTCTTCCTCATCCTTGGGTTTGCCGTGAATTTCGCCATCTATGAGCAAAATTGAATCGCATCCCAACACAAAACAAGATTTGGGATTGGGGATTTGCGGGTGAGAATTAGCGAGTAAAAACTTAGCTACAGCCTCAGCTTTCCCCTCTGCTAAAACCTGCACTAAATTAGTGGCATCTTTCATTTGTATTTGCCTTTCATCAAAGTCGCTGGGGCAAATCACAGCTTGAATGCCGGCATTTTCTAGGAGGCGGCGGCGCGCTGGAGAAGCTGAAGCTAATACAAAAGTTGGAATTTTCATAATAAGTTAAGAAGGAAGAATGAAGAAGGAAGAATGAAGAAGGAAGAAAAAGAAACTATTCCCCATCCCCAACGCCCATGCCCCATTCCTCATTCCCAATTACTTTTTAAACCTAATAAACAGAGAAAGATTTAACAACTTTCTCAAAAGCTTCTTTTACTTTGGGCCAGCGTTCTTCGGTAGTGGAAACGTTAAGCGTAAAAAGTTTGCCGCGGCTGACGGCTACACTCGCTAAGTTGTGGCGTTCTTGGTTTGGCAACTTAACGGCATATTCTAAAATGTAATAGTTTTTCGATCGCGATTCACGAGCTTCTGCATTGACTAATTCAGCTTCGCGGCCGGAATCAGCCGGGGCGATCGCACTTTTGCTGAGCTTGTATCCCACATCCGTCGGTGTTCCCAAATCCGCGAGAGTTTTGTCCTTCGCGACTGGACTGATTACCACGCTGACGTTCTCGGTTTGCTGAATCAAATCGCGGAACACCACATCGGGCCCGTTAGAAACCGCGATCGGCAGCCAGCCGTTAGGATAAAGAAATTGATAGCCATCGCCAGTATCAACGTAACTTTTGAGTCCAGTGACTTTAGACACACAACCGGTCAAGGTGAGGCTTAGAACCACCAAAAGTATTGCCGCAATTCGTTTGAGCATTTTTTTTACGGGTAGGGTAAAACAAAAATATTTAATTTTAATTGTCTCACCAAACCTTGCCCCTCAAAATAGTTAAGCTATGGATCGCTGTTTGTGTACCGCCAGCGATCCATAGCCATATAGTTTAATTGTTAACAAAATCATTACAGGTGAGTTAACCAGCTAATCAGCCCGTGCTTGGTCGAAACTTCTAAAGCCAAGAGAGAAACAAAGCCAATCATGGCAAGGCGGCCGTTTAAGCGTTCTGCGTAGGGGGTAAAGCCGGTGCGGGGTTGGTCATCGATGTATACTGTCGGCTCGATCGCAAAATTGTTCATTTTGCCTTGGTCGTCCAGCATTAAGCCTCTGTTACTCATCTTTTTTTCCTAAATGGTTTTTAGTGTACTGTAAATAAATGTAACAGACTTGTGAAGATATGTAAAGGATTGTGAGAAATTTTTTTTAAAGACCTCGCTCTGACACCAGTAAATAAAAAAAACGCAACTGTAGGCAAGCTCTAAACCCTTATATAGTCAGTCTTTCCCCAATCTAAAATCTAAAATCTAAAATCTAAAATGGTATGACTGTGGGTAGACTCTGGGCCCCGGAGGGGGGAGGATAGAGTGGAGAGGCACAAAAGTCGATGGTGTATGGCAAATCCAGTCTGGGTTTGACGAAAATTGTGGAACGGAGGAAAAATTTATGCGGGCCAGTCTGGAAATGCGGTGGTTTTATAGCGGTGCACTGCCAAAATCAATCAATCAATGGTTTGGAAGCGAGAGTCTCGGCGGGTATCTTTCGCCTCCTGAAGAGCGGGAAGACATATATTTGCTAGTACCAAGCTGCGACTACTTGGGAGTGAAGCTGCGTGGGAAAACCTTGGAGGTAAAGTGGCGTCAGGGAGAGTTGGGGACGATGCAGTTTGGCAACCGCTGGGAAGGCAAAGCCGAAAAGTGGCTGAAGTGGGTTTGTGCGGACACGATGGCGCCGATACCGGCGGATATTTTGGCGACAGGAAAGTGGGTGGCAGTCAAGAAAAAGCGAGCGCAGCGTCTTTATCAAGTATCGACCCCTGGTTCCCTGATGTCTGTGCCTGTGGAAGCCCCAATTCCCCAAGGTTGCACCGTGGAACTTACTCAGTTGAACATTAACGGCAGCGCGTGGTGGAGTTTGGGATTTGAAGCGTTTGGTAGCGAAAGTTGTTTGACAGAAAGCCTGCAAACAGTAGCTACTTGGACTAGCAAGAGTTATCAGGCGCAAAAGTTAAAAGCTGAGGATTCTTCTGCTTATCCGATTTGGCTAGGCAGCAAGTAATATCCAACGCCGCTTTAATAATACCTCCTGTATTTTTTAGTCCTCCTCTGCAGAGACGAGAGGCAAGTGTAGACGCGGTTTCAACCGCCGAGTCTGGCAGTCCTGGAAGCAACTGACATATATAGTAAGGTGCTCTACTATCGGAAATCTTCAATAATCTTTCAACAACGGAGTCTGACGCACCTTAAAAATAGATCGATCGTCCTGTGACAGTTAGACTTAGTCTGATCTAATCGAGGGGGTTCCTAATTATTCCCCCTCTCTCCCATTCTCCCCCTCTTTGATGATTTTCCCCACTCTGCCAGCACTTCTGAGAATTTGACAAGCCAAAATCGCTGCCCCAAATCCATTATCAATATTCACCACACCCACACCAGCCGCACAAGAATTAAGCATAGTTAAAAGAGGAGCAATCCCGCCAAAACTCGCGCCGTAACCTACACTCGTCGGCACAGCAATCACCGGACAATCTGCCAAACCCGCAACCACACTCGCCAAAGCACCTTCCATACCCGCTACTGCAATCAACACATCAGCATCGGCAATTACGTGCCGGTTGCTCAGCAAGCGGTGAATGCCAGCAACTCCGACATCCCACAAACGTCGCACCTGAAAACCGCAAAGTTCCGCAGTAACTGCCGCCTCTTCCGCTACAGGCAAATCCGCCGTTCCCGCACTGATAATAGTCACAGTACCCGGATGCTGCGGACTGGGGGAATTGGGAGAAATTGCACAAATTCGAGCCTTTTGGTGATAGCACAAATCGGGTATTTTTTGTTGCAATTGCTCGAAAACTTCCGGTTCGATTCGCGTCGCCATCACCGCAGAATTTCGCCCGCGCATCGCCTCGATAATCTCAACAATTTGGTCTGGCGTTTTCCCTGGGCCCCAAATTACTTCAGGAAAACCCGTTCTCAGAGTACGGTGGTGGTCAATTTTGGCAAAATCGCCGACTTGTTCAAAGTCAAAATGCTTTAATTTATCCAAAGCTGCGATCGGACTCACATCGCCGGCGGCCACTGATTCGAGTAACTTCTGTAAAATTTTAGGTTCCATAAACTAATAACAAATGACTGCTAACTAATGACCTGCCCAAAAACGGATACAAGCCCCCAACTTAAATCGCGATGGCACAATTTTAGACTCTTGTTCAAGTTCCCAGATTCATCTGTGGAGTCAATCTAAAATCTAAAATCTAAAATCTAAAATCGATTGACTATTCTGTTATTTTCAGTTCGTACAAATTCCAGAAAGCACCGCCGAGGGCACTGTAGCGAATTCCCGAAACGCGATCGCGCACCGCCTCAAAAGTCAGCGGATTTACCATATAAACAAAAGGAACTTGTTCCGCTATAATCCGCTGCGTTTCTCCATAAAGTTCCTTGCGCTTCGCCTCATCAAGCTCCTGGGAAGCCTTCACATAAAGGTCATCGATTTTCTGCTCCCAGTCGTACACTTCCCAACCTTTAATCGGGGGTTCTCCGAATTGCGGGCCCTGGTTGAAACTGTGCAAAGTGCCATTGACTGACCAAATATTGTAGCCGCTGTGCGGTTCAGTACCTCCCGTAAAACCGCCGAGGTAAGTATCCCAATTTCGCGTCAATCGCAGCTTTTCCACATAAGTGTTAAAACTCAGGAACTGCGTATCAATTTGCATCCCCAGTTTGCCCAAGTCTTGCTTAATTTGCGTTCCCATTTGTTCCCGAACTTTTTTACCTGCCGCCATCAACAAAGTAAATCGTACCTTGTTGCCTTCAGCATCCAACAATTCGCCGTTACTATTATACTTAAAACCAGCGCTTAACAGTAACTCTTTGGCTTTTTGTCGATCGTAACTGTAAGTTTTCAATCCCTGTTCTGGGGACAGGTAAAACGGGCTTTGCGCCGGAATTGGGGAATGCAGCGGCGCGCCAAGTCCGCGATAGATATTGTTAGTCATCGCCTCGCGGTTGATGCCATAGGCGATCGCCTGCCGAAATTCCTTACTCGCGAACCAGCGAGACTTAACCGGGTCTACAAACGGCTGATTTTGAGCATTGCGTCCCTTATTCAGATTGAAACACATAAACACGCTGCCAGTATCCGGGCCGCCGTTGAAGACCGTATATTGGCCGCGTTTCTCCTCCCGTTTCAGCAGGGGAAACACTTCCGGCTCCACGTTCAGAGTATCCAAATCGCCCGATCGAAAATTCAGCAGTTGATTGTCAGTATTTTCGATAATTTGCCAAACAATTTGCTGGATGTAAGGTTGAGGATTTCCCTCAGAATTTTTGCGCCAATAATACGGATTTCGTTCCAAAACAACGCGCTGATTGGGAGTATAGCTCAGCATTCGGTATTGACCATTCCCCACAATTTTTTTAGGGTCAGTATCCGTACCCCAAGTAGTCAAGAATTTAGGCTTGCCGTCTGCATCTGTATTATCGATAGATTCCTGTAAAATATGAGCTGGTAAAATTGGGATTCCCCCAGCATATCTAATAAAAGGAGCAAAGGGTTCTGCAACGGAAAATTCTACGCGGCGACTGTCGAGTTTTTTGACTTTTGGAAATTGGCCGCTGATGCCAACCCTCAGAATATCTTTCAAACCGCTAGGAATTTTGTCATTGAAATAAATCTTTTCATAGCTGAAGATAATGTCATCAGTAGTCAGAGGTTGGCCGTCCGACCATTTCAATCCCTCTCGCAGGGTGAAGACAATCTTTTTGCCATCTTTAGAAACTTCCCAGGACTCGGCTAAACCGGGTTCTAACTCGGATGTCAAGCCATTTTCGTTGATCAATCCCTCGTACATATAGCCAAAAACGCTGTATGCAGATTGATTTAGCGGGTAGTTAAAGGTAGCTGGGCCGCTGGGGGTGGGAACGATGAGCCTGTTTACTAAGTTCGATCGGGCTGGACTGCACGCAGACAGAGTTATGGCGGCAATTGCAGCCAGCAGAACAGCCAGCCAGCGCAGTCTTGAATGTAGCATCATAGAAATTTTCATAATTTTTTAGTTTACCACCTGCGTGCAACTATGACTGAGATTGTAACCAACCGAGAAAGTCTTCAGTGCACGAAAAATACTTGGTTATCCCTACTTCCCGCAAAGCATCTCGAACTTTGGGCAGACCAAATTCTTTTGTATTATTACTCAAAAATACTTTGACTTCATTAGGATGTAAGTGTGCGTGATTCAAGATGCAGTGCAGAATCAAATTGTCTGTAGGGTCTTCTTCAATAAAAATTGAATTCAAACTTGATTGAAGTATGCCTGCTGTTAAGGAAATCATTTCTATCTTGGTGGCTAACAAATCAAGAGCTGCAAAAAGACGTGTATTAATATCATTTATCAGAGCCTCGTTTTCATTGAGTGATTGCTCTAAGTGGAAGACAAGAGACTGGGCAGAGGGGGAAGTTTTATCTCGCTTTAGCTGACTAATTTGTTTTTCCATTTCACCTAAAAAACGGTTGCGTCGCTTCTTGATTTCATCTTCTAAAGCCGAAAGTAATTCCATGCAGCAAATACTTGGTATGGCTATGCTGACTGATGTAGGTACACTCACCAACAAGTTGTTAGCGTCAGGGTCGCGTCCCGTAGCAATGCTCATCAGAAAGTTAGTCTCGATATATAAAATTGCCACCAATTTCTACCCCAGATTTTGTCGTCCCACCTGCTAGCAGTGGCAGCAAGCCGATTTTTGCTATCTGTTCTGACGCGGTTGGAATCTCAGACTTCCAATTATAAGCTAAGTCGCGCAGCCATGCTTCAACCAGTCTAGTTAGGTATCGCTTAAATATCCGTTTGTTGCCAAATTCAGGCTCATAATGGCGAAGGATCTCAGCAGTGTTTAGAGAGCAAACAGGTTCAGATAAATTTACTCCGTCCCATTTAAAAATCAGAATCTGCTCGGTGTCAACAAACATCGCATAGGGAATGATGGTTCGTTGCTCGGACATTTTCGCTAACGCAGCTTTCATCCAAGATATCATGTAATCAGCAATCCTCTGCTTTGCTGCTGGTTCTTGAGCTTCAATAATTTTGACTTCGATTAGCACGACTACCCGATCGTCCTTATCCAATGCGATAATATCGGCGTCTATGGGTAACTCTAAATCCAATGTTTCAGTTTGCATGGTTTTGGCCTTCCTAAAACGTAGATTAAAGTTTTATTTTAGCACTAACAAAACTACAGCGTAAGCCGCGATTCCTTCTTCTCTCCCCACCGGACCTAATTTTTCGTTGGTGGTGGCTTTGATGCCGATTTGGTCTGGTTTTAATTGTAGGACAGCAGAAAGCCGATCGCGCATTTGCTCAATATGCGGTTTCAGCTTTGGACGTTCCGCTACCACCACCGAATCAATATTGCCGATTTCCCAGCCTTTATCTAATATTAACTGATTGACTTGTGCTAGCAAGACGAGACTATCAGCACCTTTCCATTTCGGGTCAGTTGGAGGGAAATAAAGACCGATATCTCCTAAGCTGAGAGCTCCGAGCATCGCGTCCATGATAGCGTGGGTAAGTACGTCGGCGTCGCTGTGGCCGAGTAAGCCTAATTCGTGGGGAATGTGCACGCCACCGAGGATGAGGGGGCGTTCTGGCACTAAGCAGTGAATGTCGTAGCCATTGCCGATGCGGATGTTCATGTAAAATTGGGGTTTGGGAAGTATAGTAGAGGACAATTATTTCATATTTTCAGGGAGATAAGTGAATTTATCTTTTAATGCCGATCCGAGTGTTAAAGATTTTTTTTGGCTGCTTTCCTCAGCAGTTATGGCAATCCTAAAGCTGTTGGAGGGGGGAGAGAACCGTTAATGCTGGAAACGCTAGAAAATTCTCGCAGACTTCTCGATCGCTCTCCTGAACTCAAAGACTTACAAACGCGAATCCAAAATTTATTAGGCTCTTAAATATACGGAATTTACGCATCAAGACCAAAGAAACCGGGTTATTTACCGAATCTGTGGACTACAACGAAGTATTACCACAAAAAACCCGGTTTCTGACCACTCGTGCGATCGCCCTTTCTCCTATTCTTCCCTCTCCTGGAACCACCGATCGTACAAATCCGATCGCCTTTGGCGCGTTCTTTCAATTTGCTGTTGCTTGCGCCAGCGAGCAATTTCTGCGTGATTACCAGACAGCAACACGTCGGGCACCTTCAATCCCCGAAAATCCGCAGGTCGAGTGTACTGCGGATAATCCAAAAGTCCGTCTTCAAAACTCTCAAACTTTAGGGAATCTTCCTTCGCCACAGTTCCCCGCAGCAATCGCAAAACCCCATTTATCAAAGCCAAAGCTGGAATTTCGCCCCCCGTGAGCACAAAATCCCCCAAAGACACCTCGCGAGTGACCAAATGTAGCACTCGATCGTCCACACCCTCATAATGACCGCAAATCAAGACCAACTGATCGCGACCGACCGCCAACTCTCGAAACATCGACTGCTGCATCGGTTCCCCCTGGGGAGTCAGCAAGATCACCTCCCGCCTCGGCAAAACCGGCAGCGACTCCACCGCAGCAAAAATCGGTTCCGGTTTCATCAGCATCCCCACTCCGCCCCCGTAAGGCTCATCATCGACTCGCTGGTGTTTGTCTGTGGTAAAATCGCGGGGATTGACAAAATTCACCTCAGCAATCTTTTTAGCTAAGGCTTTGCCCATCAGTCCCGACTCTAGGGGAGCCCGGAAAAATTCTGGAAATAGGGTAACAACGTCAAATCGCACAATTATTGGAATTTCATTGATACATCACCTCTAGTTTGACCTTTAGAGGGAGTTCAGTTTTCAGTAATTGCTTTATTCTTTATAATTTCTTATAATTTCTGAAAATTTTTGCAAGTTAAATTCTCTTCCTTTGTCGGCGGGCCCGTTTTGTACAACAATAATCAGTTTTTCATGACAGCGACTGCAAGTAAACTCACCGCCAAACAACTGCGGGATCGCACGATCGGCGATCGCACATCCCTCGCACCAACAAATATTTATTCTTAAAAAGCCCTATTCTACGCACAGCCACGGCAAAATTGAATTTCACATCCAACAGAGGAAGACACACCATGCAGCAGTTGACATCTCAAGCCCTTGAACACAATATTCCCCAGCGCACAAAAACCTCGATTATGGTCATCGGGGGAGCCGAAGACAAAGTTCACGGGCGAGAGATTCTGAACACCTTTTTTTGCCGTGCTGGGGGTGCAAACGCTCGGCTGGCGATCGTTCCGTGCGCTTCGCGAGATCCCGAAGGAATTAGCAACCGCTACCGTACAATATTTGACGAAATGGGCGTTGGCGCCGTCAAAGTAGTGGACATCCGCGAACGCGAACAAGGCGAAAACCCCGTCTGGAAAGATTACTTAGAAGACTGTACGGGCGTATTCATCACAGGCGGCGACCAACTGCGGCTTTGTGGACTGCTGGCGGACACCCCGCTGATGGAGAAAATTCGCAAAGAAACTCTCGAAGGCAAGATTACCCTTGCTGGCACCAGCGCAGGTGCTGCGGTGATGGGATATCACATGATTGCAGGCGGTGGGAGTGGCGCGTCACCGAACCGCTCTTTAGTAGACATGGCAAACGGACTTAACATTATTCCTGAGATCATCGTAGATCAGCATTTTCACAATCGCAACCGCATGGCTCGCTTGCTGTCGGCTGTGGCTTGCCATCCCGATCGCATCGCTATTGGTATTGACGAAGACACCTGCGCCTTGTTTGAGGGAGACGATACTATGAAAATTCTCGGTAAAGGCACTGTGACTATTGTTGATTCTAGGGAAAATTTTTATACCAATGAGTCTATGGTAGGAGCGACAGAACCCTTAAGTCTGTTCAATATGCGCTTGCACGTTCTATGTCACGGAGATTGCTACAATATGCCCCTCGGCAAACCAATGCCATCAGGAGCCTGTTCCGAGTCTGGCTGGCCCCCCGAATGCCGCACAGCCAACTAACGTACAACATCTCTTGTCATTGATTCGGCAGAAATTAGGCGGCATTCCGGCCGAATCATGGATACAACAATAGAATAGATTCCGAAGCAGCCACGGGCTGAGCCGAGAAGGCAGAATCACAGAAAGTTCTAACTTCGGGCTTTGATTTTTTGCTAGCCATGTACCTGTACTTGTTTTTAGCCGATCGCAAGGGCATGAATTTTCAATTGGGTAGCCCATAACTGGAAATTCACTCCCAAACTGTTCGCAGCGAACAGTCGATCGAGCAATCTAGATCGAAATTGAATAAATGCTCCAATTATCTATAAGATTTCGCGCCCCATACCCCTCTAACTGCCATGAAAATACTTAAAATCCAGACCTTACGCGGCCCCAACTACTGGAGCATCCGACGCCAGAAACTCGTCCTGATGCGTCTGGATTTAGAGGAGTGGGCAGATAAAAAAACATCCGAAATTCCTGGCTTCTATGAAGGGTTGATCGCCGCACTTCCGAGTTTGAACGACCATCACTGTTCACCAGGCCATCAGGGAGGATTCCTGCAACGGGTCAGAGAAGGCACAATGATGGGACACGTAATCGAACACGTCGCCCTAGAACTTCAGGAAATGGCAGGAATGCCGGTCGGGTTCGGCCGCACCCGCGAAACTGCGACCCCAGGCATTTACCAAGTAGTAATCGAGTATCAAAACGAACAAGCAGGTCGCTATGCAGCCCGGGCGGGCGTGCGGATGTGCCAAAGTATTGCCGAGACAGGCACTTATCCAGCAGCAGAATTAGTCCAAGATTTGAGAGACCTGAGAGAGTTTGCTGCGTCGGCGGCACTCGGGCCGAGCACGGAAACACTGATTAAGGAAGCAGAAGCGCGCGGCATTCCTTGGATACCTTTGAGCGCCCGGTTTATGATTCAACTCGGCTACGGGGTTCACCAAAAGCGGATTCAGGCAACTCTGAGCAACCGGACGGGAGTTTTGGGAGTAGAACTTGCCTGTGACAAGGAAGGTACCAAAAATATCCTCGCCAGCGCCGGTGTACCGGTTCCCAGAGGAACGGTGATTCATTATTTGGATGAACTGCGCGGGGCGATCGAAGATGTCGGCGGTTATCCGATCGTCCTCAAACCCCTAGACGGCAACCACGGCCGCGGCATTACGATCGACATCAATTCCTGGGAAGCAGCAGAAGAAGCCTACGACTTAGCCAGCGCCGCATCAAAAACAAAAAGCGTCATTGTCGAGCGCTATTACGTCGGCCGTGACCACAGAGTATTGGTAGTCAACGGGCAAGTCATAGCAGTTGCAGAACGAGTCCCCGCTAACGTCGTGGGTAACGGCAAGTCTACAGTAGAACAGCTTATTGAAGAAGTAAACCGCGACCCGCAGCGAGGAGACGGACACGACAACGTACTCACCCGGATCACGATCGACAAATTGTCCCTGGATTTGCTGCAAAAACAAGGATACGCGATGGACTCCGTAGTGCCCGCCGGCGAAAGAGTATTTTTGCGGGCGACAGCAAACTTGAGTACCGGTGGAATTGCAGTCGATCGCACCGACGAAATCCACCCAGAAAACGTCTGGCTGTTTTCGAGAGTCGCCAAAATTATCGGTTTGGACATCGCCGGCATTGACGTAGTAACTCCCGACATTTCCCAACCCCTGCGCGATGTCAACGGCGTCATCGTCGAAGTCAACGCAGCACCGGGTTTCAGAATGCACGTCGCCCCGAGTCAAGGTTTACCCCGCAACGTCGCCGGTGCCGTCTTCGATATGCTTTTCCCCTCGCCTCAACCCAGCCGGGTGCCGATTTTAGCGGTAACGGGAACCAACGGCAAAACGACAACCACTCGCCTGCTTGCCCACATTGTCAAACAGACCGGTCAGATTACCGGCTACACGACTACCGACGGCACTTACATCGGCGATTATTTGGTCGAAAGCGGAGACAATACCGGGCCGCAGAGTGCTCAATTGATTTTGTCTGACCCAACGGTGGAAGTGGCGGTGCTGGAAACGGCTAGAGGCGGAATTTTGCGATCGGGCCTCGGCTTCGATCAGTGCGATGTCGGCGTCGTCTTGAACGTCGCGGCCGATCACTTGGGAATTGGGGACATCGACACCGTGGAACAACTGGCCAAACTCAAGAGTGTCCTCGTCGAGTCGGTAATGCCCAAAGGCTATGCAGTTTTGAATGCAGACGACCCGCTGGTATCACAAATGGCGCAGCGTGTCAAGGCTCAAATTGCATATTTTTCCATGAACCCGGACAACGAACTGGTTGCCAAACATACCGCTGCGGGCGGGCTGGCAGCGATTTACGAAAATGGCTACTTGTCGATCTTAAAAGGCGATTGGACGCTGAGAATTGAGCAGGCTGTGAACGTGCCGCTGACGATGGGCGCGCGCGCGCCGTTTATGATTGCCAATGCTTTAGCAGCTTGTTTAGCAGCTTTTGCTCAAGGAGTGAAAATAGAAGATATTCGCGCTGCTTTGTCAAGCTTCCAAGCATCCGTCGGTCAAACTCCCGGAAGGATGAACCTGTTTAATTTGGGCAGCTATCACGCTTTACTCGACTACGCCCACAACCCCCACAGCTACAAAGCTTTGGGCAGTTTCGTGCTGAATTGGCCGGGACTGCGAATCGGGGTAGTAGGTGCTCCCGGAGACCGACGAGATGAAGATTTTGTCACGCTGGGTAAACTTTCGGCCGAGATGTTCGATCGTATTATTGTCAAGGAAGATATTGACAGGCGCGGGCGAGAACCCGGTGTTGTGGCCCAGTTAATTTGCCAGGGAATTGCCGAGGCGATTTCTGCAGGAACCGCAAAGAAATCTCAAGTTGAATACGAGTTGATTCTCGACGAAACAACGGCCGTTAACAAGGCTTTAGATGAGGCGGCGGTAGGCAGTTTGGTAGTGATTTTACCTGAAGGTGTCAACAAAGCTTTGAGTTTAATTGAAGCCCGGAAACCGATTAAGGAATCTGTGGAAGTTCAAAATGGTTTAGATCGATCGAAGTCACAGGAAAGTTTAAAACCGACTGTGGTGAATCAAGGCTAAACTCTTAAGTCTCATTTAATTAATAGGTTGGGTTGAACTTTTAGGACACCCAACCTATTTTTGTTTAAATTAATACTATTTTTTCGGTTTTTTTTTGCATTGAACAAACGATAGACAAATTTCTTAGCGGGTGACAAGGCACCTCTAGTCTAAACAGGACAAAGGTTTGAGAAAATGGTAAGGTAAAAAAATAAGGAGCCACACGGGCTCCCCAAAAAACAAAATGTTGCCACCATTATACCAAAAAATTCTGCTCCCTCATCTCAATGAAAGCCAATACTTAACCTTGCAACTGCTGTTGTTATTGCTGAGCGGCTCATCGTCAGGTCAAACTCTCGGTATTAGCCAGTGTCTTTCCTCAACCGATTCAATATCAAAGCCGCTTTCCGAAACTTACAACGCTTTTTAGTGTTGCCTCAGTTGTGCGTCAAACTGTTGTGGTTTCCCCTGATTAAATATTGGATTCGTCAAGAGCAAACGGGAAAGCGCTTAAACCGAGAACAACGTCGTTGTGTACGAAAACTCAAGCATCAAAAGTATGGCTATTGGATCATTGCAATCGACCGAACACAGTGGAAAGGACACAATATATTTATGGTTAGTCTGGTCTGGGGAACTCATGCTCTTCCGATATATTGGGAAGTCTTAAAGAAGTCAGGTAACAGTGACCTCAAGACTCAAAAACGACTTTTAGGTACAGTCCTTCTTCTGTTTAAGAACTATCCCGTCTTGGTCTTAGGTGATCGAGAGTTCCATAGCCCCAAACTCGCATCATGGCTTGATTCCAGGGGCGTATCCTTTGCACTACGTCAGAAAAAGGACTTCCAATTTCAAGAGAATTTAGGTGAAGACTATCAAGTGCTCAAAAAGCTTGGCTTTCAACCTGGGATGTCCAATTTTTATCAGAATATTTTGGCAAATAAAGGAGACGGTTTAGGACCATTTAATCTGGCTGTATATTGGAAAAGAAAATATCGTAAGCCAGGGCCAAAAGAACCTTGGTATATTCTGACAAATCTCCCCAATCTGAAGCTTACTTTAGATGTTTATTGTTGTCGGTGGGGTATCGAACAGATGTTCAAAGATTACAAAACTGGTGGTTATAATTTAGAAAATACCAAGGTCAATGAAGCTCGCTTTTTAGCCTTAGTCTTGTTGATTGCGATAGCTTATAGTTTGGCGACGATTCACGGGCAATGGATCAAGAAATTAGGGATAGAAATTTATGCTGGACGGATCAAGGAGCATCAAGACAAAACCCCACGCCAAAGTGAATTTAGTCTGAGCCTCTATGGACAACGGTGGATCTATGGGATGGAATTATGGAACGATTGGGTAACAAGTCTAATTGCGCTCAAACCCCATAAACGTCTCTATTTTCAGCGCGGCTTCTTGGCTCTATCCTTTATGCAGCAAGCATTATAGGTACGTTGTCACCCGCTAAGGACAAATTTATCAGCTTACATCAACGTACTGACCAAGTTGCAGAAATACAATATTCATACAATGCTTTGTTAGAGTTCCGTTTCCTAATAATTTCAGAGTGAATATTTGAGTATCCAAGAAGGCGCATAGATTCAGAAAGTAACGCCTCTGTAGCAACCATATTGCCAAAAAAAGTTGAATTGCCAACAATGTAGTGTAGTTCCGCATCGTCTGCCAAAATAGATCTAAGAGAACTAAAATGTAAGTGCATATCATGAAAGTATTTTAGGACGTAAGTTGCCAAAAGAGGTGCATTTTTCCCACCAGACATTCTTATATTTTCTACAGTTGAGAATATTTGCTTCGGTAGGCTTTTTTCCTGTATTTGCCAGGAGTTGAGACGGCTAGTTGCAATGCCCCATGTTCCACCAATGGCTAACCAATCCATCTCACCTGCTTCTTTTGCTTCGTTTAAAAACTTTGTCCAGTACATATATGGACGAAGTTCACGAATATAGCTGATCCGATTTGGGTAAGGTGGGGAAGTTATCACTTTATCGGCTTTGATATTACCTAAACCAGCTATGTTACGAGCATCTACTTTCAACACCTTAGCAGTACCCATAATAGTATTTTCAGCAGAGTTCGATATAAATTTTATAATCTCCCAAAAAAGCTCTTCTATGGCTTCAATTTTATGATAAATAACTGTGTCATTAAATGACATGGAAATATGATTAAAAGCTGCTGATGAAGTTTCAATTATTAAACGACAGAACGCAATCCAAACGATATCATAACCCTCATTATCTTCAGGCTCTCCGAATTGGTTTACTAAAGCGATTCGCAATGAGGCAAGAAGTTTTAGCGTGTAACTAGACCACCAACGTTCAATGTTAAATATTTGTGGTGTCCAATTGTCTTGAGATATTAAACTTCTATATTCCTCTAAAGCTAGTTGTACCTTTTTTAAAACATCTATTAAGCAGTCTTCATCATAGTTTCTGTATTTAGCGTTCCCAAGCCAAATAAGAAACGGGTTGATATCAAACGCGAATGCTTGGTTTCCTTGTTGAGCAGCAACAAGTCCTGTGGTAGCTGTACCAGAGAAAGGGTCAAGAATAATTGACTCTCTCTCAACAAAAGCCAAAAGCTTTTCCACAAGTTTCACGCCATAGGCCGGAGTAAGTCGAAGCCACCCATGCCGCCCAAGATTGCGATTAGCTTTGAAAGTATAGTCAGATCTTTGGTGAATAGTAGATGACATCAGTCTGCACTTAGTAAAACTGCCAATGTGGTGTAAATTTCGCTTTTGATTACCTCAGAGTTTCGGCGAAAAAAATCTGCCAAATCATAGCCTAAAATTTCCTGGGAAAAAACAAACAGCGAAATTTGATTGCTGCCCGATGTTGTGCCAATCAGGATTCCTCCACGGCTGTTTCGATAGCGTAGTACTAAATCGACATCAATCTGAGAAGAAAAAATTGCAAAGACTGGCAGGTAGCCGTTTGCCCAAGCAACAGCAATATTATCTATGTCAGCATTTTGTCTCTTGCTATCTTTACTTTTGTATCCCTGCCGAACTTCAAATACGGCTCCCTTCGCTGGGGCAGGAACATTAAGAGAACTGCTGTAGTCCGCTATCCACTGAATCACTCTTCCTCTAACCTCAAGATTTTGAATTTCGCTCAGTTCTAGCCGAGCATCCAACGACAAAGTTTTGTCCTTGTCGTTTTTGGTCTTCGCAACGTAAGACCACAGGGCATATTTGGGATCTTCGTATCCTGCTCTATCGATTATTATTTGTCTGAATAAATTTTCACAACCTTTCCCAATTTGTCGATAAACCGAGGTCATGCCACCAGCGGCTTTGTGAGCAGCGTACATCAAATCTGAGTCAAGACCAATCCATGAGTAAAAAGGATCGGCTCCGTAGATTGATAAGAACCGTGCCAGATCCAATCCTTCCTCTCTATTGCCTAGCCCGAATTTGGGCTTGTACCGTCTGCAAAGTTTTACGGGGTCTAGGAATCTTTTGAGGTATAGGTTCTCTTCAGTCACGATTACTTTGCAATTACTGGATAATATCTTTATGTTTGATATTATACTACTTTTCTCACCGTTTTTACCTTTTAACTGCTGCCCACTGCATAATTGGTGCAAGTGGCTTCCAACCCTGAAAAGAACCGATCGCCTCTACTCGCTGAATCCCAATTCTAATGAGTTCCCCGCCATAACGATCGTGCCATTGCAAAACTTTAAACTCGCTCTCAACTGTCACCGCATTAACAACTAATCGGCCGCCTTCACCTAAAGCATTCCAGCAAGTTTCCAGCACAGATTCTGCCGTGACACCGCCGCCGATGAAAATAGCATTCGGTTGAGGCAAATTTGTCAGGGCTTCCGGCGCTTCTCCCGCAACCATTTCGAGTTCGGGAACACCGAAAGTAGAGGCATTTTCGGCGATGTATTGCAGTCGAGTCGGATGGCGTTCGATCGCGATCGCCCTGCACCGAGGATGACTCCGCATCCATTCGATCGCGATCGAGCCGCAGCCCGCCCCCACATCCCAAAGCAACTCTCCGGGAATCGGTGCTAACGTTGACAGAGTAACGGCTCTAACCTCCCGCTTGGTAAGTTGTCCGTCGTGGCGATAAGCAGTATCCGGCAAACCGGAGGTACGAGGGAGGATAAAAGTTTGTCGATCGGCTGTAACTGCGATCGCGATCGTGTTCAAATCCGCCAAATCCGATTCATTCCAGGCTGCTGCTACCCTCTCGATCCGCCGTTCCAAGTTCCCTCCCATCCGCTCAAACACGGTCATCAAACTGCTGCCAAACCCCCGCTGCGTCAACAATTGTGCCACCTTTCCCGGCGTGTGTCTGTCAGCGCTCAACACCAGCAAGCGCGCGCCGGGGGACAAAGCAAGGGCGATGGATGCGATCGGGCGATTAGTCAAACTGAAAGTCTCAACTTGAGCTAGCGGCCAACCCAAACGGGCGCAAGCAAGACTAAAAGCCGATACCGCCGGAATCACAGTCATTTCCTCCATGGGAATCTGGCGCGACAGCGTGACGCCGATGCCGTGGCACATGGGATCGCCGCTTGCGAGCACACACACAGACTGTCCCCGGCGGCGGAGAATATCGTCAACTGTTGTCTGCAAAGGCGATGCCCAGAGCAATTTTTCGCGGGTGTCGTCGGTTGGTAGCATTGCTAGGTGACGGGCGCCACCAACAACGATTTGAGATTGAGAGAGGAGGGTAAAGGCGATCGGGCCGAGCCCCGAAAGTCCATCTTCGCCAATCCCCACCACCGAAAGCCATTTGTGCATTGCGGCCTTACTGCTAATTACTACTTATCGATTCTAAAGAATAATATCGGATTTCCATTCATAATTCTTTCTTCTACTTGTTTCATTCCGAGTCTTTCTGCGACTTTTTGCAACTCAATGTTTGGGCGATCACAAGTTGCGACAAGATAGTTAAAGCCAAGTTCATCAAAACCATAATCCAATATTTTGGTTGATGCTTCAGTAGCGTAACCTTTTTTAAGTGCTTTCGGCAGCAGTGCGTAAACTAACTGGGGCTGTGCTTCTTCAAAAAAATACCACAAACCAACAAATCCAATAGTTTCTCGATCGCTCTTAGTTTCGATAAACCACATACCGAATTGCTTTTGGGCAAACAGCTTTTTGTTTTCGGCAAGCATTTCTTCAACCTTTTGTAGCGACCAGATTTCGCCGTCGCACAGATATCTCCTCACATAGGCATCGATAAAAATTCTATGAAGCGTGTTGAGGTCGCTCTCCACAATCGGTTTCAAAACTAATCTCTCTGTTTCAAATATCCTAGGGATTATTTATGTTGGATTAAAGGGCGATCACACCTATCAATATTAGTCCAGGACGCACAGGTGGTCAGAAACCGGGTTTTTTATGAAAAGATGGGTTGCAGCGCGTAGATTCGGTAAAAAAGCCGGTTTCTTTGATAGGAGTGCGATCGCGAACTGTTTATTTTTGTAGTTGCGGTGTCTTCGCCGGCGGATTCATGCGTCCATGACTGTCTGAAAAATATTTTTCCCAAAACAAAAAGCGCCCCTATTTCTAGGAGCGCTTTTTGTTAATCTAGGACTAAAACTTAGCCATTGATAGAAGGAGCAACCATTGCTACTGGGGTGACTTCACTAGCAGCCAAATCAAGCGGGAAG
>NZ_JAUPTE010000098.1:0-21836 GCF_036701705.1 Microcoleus sp. w1-18aA5
ATAAGTTTCCCACGATCCCAGACCCATGCAAATACTACCCTTGACAATTTCCCTTTTTCCTTAACTTGTCACCAATGATCAGGGATTGAAACGCCGACAGAGTATCGCCCGGAGCCAAATTTCGAGGCGCCGCAATTAACCAAACTCCCTATCAGGGATTGAAACCAGCCCGCCCACAAGCATTTGGGATAACGGCCAGGCCGCAATTAACCAAACTCCCTATCAGGGATTGAAACTTTGTTAATATTATTTGTGCTTAAATTATGCCTAAGCCGCAATTAACCAAACTCCCTATCAGGGATTGAAACGAATGGCAATCTATCAGCAGCGCCCACTTTGCCAGGCCGCAATTAACCAAACTCCCTATCAGGGATTGAAACATCGAAGGCTCATTAACAGTCCACGGCTCAGACGGGCCGCAATTAACCAAACTCCCTATCAGGGATTGAAACCTCTTCCCCATAATTTGATTCCGGCATAGGGGAAGGCCGCAATTAACCAAACTCCCTATCAGGGATTGAAACCGTGACTGCGGGAGAGATAAAGGGTAGATAAATCCCAGGCCGCAATTAACCAAACTCCCTATCAGGGATTGAAACTGCTCCCAACTCCAATACGGGTAGCTGATAGCCAGCCGCAATTAACCAAACTCCCTATCAGGGATTGAAACTCCCATTATGAACTTTTTCTCAGGCGCGCACCGCCGCAATTAACCAAACTCCCTATCAGGGATTGAAACCACCAGGGCGTACGTACGTAATGCCCCATTAATCCAAGCCGCAATTAACCAAACTCCCTATCAGGGATTGAAACGCGACCTGCATTAGAAGCTGTACCCGGAGCCGCTCCGCCGCAATTAACCAAACTCCCTATCAGGGATTGAAACCTCTGGATGATAGATTTTTAGCGCTTCCCTATCGGCCGCAATTAACCAAACTCCCTATCAGGGATTGAAACCTGACGAAATTTATCAAGAGATGGTCGATCAAGAGCCGCAATTAACCAAACTCCCTATCAGGGATTGAAACCCCAAATGCTAATCACAACCAAGATAATTTCGCACGGCCGCAATTAACCAAACTCCCTATCAGGGATTGAAACTTGAAGGTAAAGGCGCACCATATTTTGTGAAACAGCTTGGCCGCAATTAACCAAACTCCCTATCAGGGATTGAAACAACAACTAATACACCCATCGAATTTAGCATCTTAGAGCCGCAATTAACCAAACTCCCTATCAGGGATTGAAACTCAGCAGCGACTCGCAGCATTATCCCACGACGAGCCGCAATTAACCAAACTCCCTATCAGGGATTGAAACGCCAAAGACTTCCTCCCCTTGAGAAGGGAGAGATTCTTGACCGATCACCCGCTCAACGCCGCAATTAACCAAACTCCCTATCAGGGATTGAAACGAACAGGTTGACCCTAGCAACGTACCGAGAATCGCCGCAATTAACCAAACTCCCTATCAGGGATTGAAACCGCAATCATTGCGGTGGAATTTGCTCCATTGTGCAGGCCGCAATTAACCAAACTCCCTATCAGGGATTGAAACTTAGCTGCCCGGTCACGGTATCGGCTGGCGCGGCCGGGCCGCAATTAACCAAACTCCCTATCAGGGATTGAAACGTAATTTTTGGCTTTTGGGCTATTTTATCAGCCCTGGCCGCAATTAACCAAACTCCCTATCAGGGATTGAAACAAATAAAAGTCAATCTTTTATGTTCGGGGTTTGGCCGCAATTAACCAAACTCCCTATCAGGGATTGAAACGAAGCTCGCGACTGCGTAGTCACCGAGCAAAAAGCCGCAATTAACCAAACTCCCTATCAGGGATTGAAACTTTTAGATATGCCCACAAAACCCATTAAAAAAGCCGCAATTAACCAAACTCCCTATCAGGGATTGAAACAATTTTTACAATGGATTTAGCTCGATCTTCAGAGCGCCGCAATTAACCAAACTCCCTATCAGGGATTGAAACTGCACCCCTTTTTTGATAGCTCCTACCACCATACTGCCGCAATTAACCAAACTCCCTATCAGGGATTGAAACAACTAGAACTGCAACTGACTTACTAATTAATAACGCCGCAATTAACCAAACTCCCTATCAGGGATTGAAACGGCTGCATTGGTAAGTGGAGACAGGCAAGACGACTGCCGCAATTAACCAAACTCCCTATCAGGGATTGAAACCGATTGTCCATTGTCCACTTTGGCAGTTATTGCGAGCCGCAATTAACCAAACTCCCTATCAGGGATTGAAACTTCTACCGACGCTGCGAAAAGACTTGCTCGCATTTACGCCGCAATTAACCAAACTCCCTATCAGGGATTGAAACCTCAATGCACCACAGCAAGATATTTTCCTAAAAAGCCGCAATTAACCAAACTCCCTATCAGGGATTGAAACATCAATCAAAAAATTGATGACAAAATCGAAAAAATCACGCCGCAATTAACCAAACTCCCTATCAGGGATTGAAACCTTGGCATCGCCTCGCCGGATTGAATCGACCCGGGCCGCAATTAACCAAACTCCCTATCAGGGATTGAAACGATCAGAATCCCCCCAAGAATCGCTTCTTCGGGCCGCAATTAACCAAACTCCCTATCAGGGATTGAAACCATATTTTTCTTCACCCATAAACTCATTAATCATTGCCGCAATTAACCAAACTCCCTATCAGGGATTGAAACCAGATCGCTCCCGCGCCATCACAGCAATTATCGACGCCGCAATTAACCAAACTCCCTATCAGGGATTGAAACTTTGCCGGGTGCGAGTTTCCGGTGGCGATTTTAAAAGCCGCAATTAACCTAACTCCCTATCAGGGATTGAAACGAATAAAAGAGTAAAAAACAAATTAAGCCACAATAAACCTAAATTCCCTCTTCACTTGAGATGACAATGACAATTCGGCTTTTCAATCAAAGACTCAACCAAAGCATTCAAAGCAACCGCAGCCAATAATCCGCCGCCAAAAGTCCCCACAGTCGTAATATAAGCAACACCCGATCGCACTAACCGCCGTTTCGCCACCGGAGAATGACTAAAACCGATCGGCATACCAATTACCAAAGCCGGTTGCAGTTGCCCACACTCGATCGCCTCGCAAACCGCCATCAGCACAGACGGCGCATATCCTATCACCAATATACATCCTTTTTCCAGTTTCAACAACTTTTCAAACCACTCACCCTGCCGCCAGAATTCCTGTTCCGCTTCCGCCGCAGCATTGATGTGCGGGTCATTAATTAAAGTTGCAATACTTGTTCCTAAATGCGCCAATCTAGTTTGATCCAAAGCCGCAAAAACAGGCGGCGCATCAGCCACAATTTGACACTGAATTTTCAAAGCTTCCCGCGCCGATTGAATCGCCGTTTCGCTCAACTTCACAAACGGCAGCAGCGAACAATCACCGCAGGCTAACACCAATTTAGAAAGCAAGTCTACCTCAATTTCCGAGCGATCGGCCAAATCCGGCAACAAATGCTGCAACGACTCCCCAAAATCCTCCGGGTGAGTGTGCGCCCCCGCATCCCAACCCTCCCAAAGTTGTTCCAACTCATCCAACCCCCCATCAGTTTCCGCCTGCAACAGCCTTAATTGCGCCAAGGCGTCGGCTTGCACAGCTTGACAGGAAATATCCCGCCCCAGCAATCCTTCCAGCGCCGAAGCCGTTTCTCTGAGGCGAACAATTTGCTGAATAACCGACAGATATTGGCGTTGCAGAGTCGCCATCAGCGCATCAGGGGAAGCATCCGCGTCTGTTTCTAACAGTTTGCGGATGTGAGACAGTTGAAAGCCTTGCTGCTTGAGTGCCACTATTCTTTGGAGTCTTTGCACATCGCTGCGGGTATACAATCTGTAGTTAGAGGTCGATCGTACCGCCGGAGATAGCAGCCCCAAAGCGTGATAATGTCGCACCATCCGAGGGGTAATTGTGCCTTTTACCGCTTCTGTAAGTTGTTTGATTGTCAGGTATTGTTGCATGGGATTTTTTAACCGCAGATATGGGCGGATAAACGCGGATGGACGCAGATGGGTATGGATGGTTATTGAGTTTTGTAATTTTGTTGGGTTTTACTCTTGACATTGACATTAATGTCAACGTTTAGGCTACAGGAGTCATTCTACTAAATCAAGCTTTACAAATGACTTCTAATTCTTTGTCACTTTCTCGCATCTCCCAGTTAGCCGAAGAACATCCAGATGCTGTGACTGCCGCCCTGTGCGGAATTCTAGTAATCTTGGGTTCGCTAGCCCTGCAATTCGGCTGGCTGGGTGTAGCCGTGTTAATCTTGCCCGCAGCTTATGTTATCGGCGGCTATTCCAGTACCCGCGAAGGCTTAACTACCCTTTTTCAAGAACGCGAATTAGATGTAGATTTGTTAATGATTGTCGCTGCTTTGGGCGCGGCCGGTTTGGGCCTGTGGCGGCAAGAATATCATTTAATTGTTGACGGTGCGGTGTTGATTTTAATCTTTGCAATTAGCGGCGCGCTGGAAGGTTATGCTATGCAGCGGACTGAACGCAGCATCCGCAGTTTGATGAGTTTGACGGCGGATACTGCTAGGGTGGTAATGTACGGCGGGGAACGAGAAGTTGCGATCGACAAATTGGAAATTGGCGATTGCATTTTAGTCAAGCCCGGAGAAATCATCCCCACAGATGCGATAATTATTGAAGGCTACAGTGCGATCGATCAAGCCTCGATTACCGGCGAGTCGATGCCCGTGGAAAAAACCAGGGGCGATGAAGTCTATGCAGGTACAATTAACGGTGTCGGCGCGCTGAAACTCGAAGTTCATAAAACTCCAGAAAGCAGCTTGATTCAGCGAGTGATTCGGCTAGTCCAAGAAGCACAAACAGCCGCGCCGCCCTCTCAAATGTTTGTGGAAAAATTCGAGCGCGGTTATGCCAAATTAATTGTCGCTTTAGGCTTACTGCTGGCAACTTTGCCACCCTTTGTTTTGGGCTGGAATTGGGAAGAGACAATCTATCGGGCGCTGATTTTCCTAGTAGTCGCATCCCCCTGCGCGCTGATGGCTTCGATTATGCCGGCGCTGCTTTCGGGAATTGCTAATGGGGCGAGACAGGGGATTTTGTTTAAAAGTGGCGCGCAATTAGAGATGATTGGTAAAGTCAGGGCGATCGCCTTTGACAAAACCGGAACTCTCACCACGGGAAAACCCGAAGTTATCCAAATTGTACCAGCAGCCGGATATACTGAAACAGAAGTTCTGCAATTTGCAGCCGCCCTAGAAGCTCATTCCGAACACGCGATCGCCCACGCAATTGTCAGCGCCGCCCAGCAACAACAGTTACAATTGTCAACCGCTACCGACGTACAAGCAAAAATCGGTCAAGGAATTATCGGTAAAGTCAACAATCAAATCATTGCCATTGGTAAAGCGGAATTTGTCGAAACAACTTCCGAATTGAGTCAAATCAGCCAGCAGTTGCAAGCAGAGGGTAAAACCGTTGTTTGGGTGGCAAAAGGCGATCAACTTTTAGGAATCATTGCAGTAGCAGATACCATCCGCCCCGAAGCAGCAGCAATGGTAAAACGCTTGCAAAAATTAGGCGTAGAACATATAATTATGCTAACCGGCGACAACGAGCAAACAGCTCAACACATCGCCCGTCAATTAGGCATCAACGAAGTGTACGCCGAACTTTTGCCAGAAGACAAAGTGCAGGCAATTAAACAACTGCAAACGCAGTATCAAACTGTAGCAATGGTAGGAGACGGCATCAACGACGCCCCCGCCCTCGCTCAAGCTTCCGTGGGCATTGCGATGGGAATTTCCGGCAGCGATGTGGCTTTAGAAACTGCTGATATCGTATTAATGGCAGATAAGTTAGAGCAACTAGCTAAAGCAATTAGTTTGGGCCGCCGCGCTCAAAAAGTTATCAAACAAAACATTGTTTTTGCACTCAGTTGCATTATGCTGTTGTTGGCGGCTAATTTTTTCGGAAATATCACCATGCCTTTCGGCGTCATCGGTCACGAAGGCTCTACAGTAATAGTAACCTTAAGCGGTTTGCGACTGCTGAGAAATTAGACACGAAAAACCGCTAAAATCGAAGCAGAGCAAGAGTAAAATGCGTTCCCAGACTCTTCCTGGGAACCAAAATTTTATCTGCGTTCATCTGCGTCAATCTGCCTTCATCTGCGGTTAAAAATAAAAAAAAATATTAAGAAAAACTACAATTTGTGTTTGCGTCACTCAAAATACGCTACCGTCAAAAGTATAGAATCATACCAAAATCTGAAGTTGCTCAAAAATGCAATAAAAATTAACCTAGAAAAAGTCTAGAAAATGATAGAGAACTGATTGCACCAAGAGCAATGGAAAACAAGTTTTCTGTTGGAGGCTATTATGAACGAAAAAGTCATTGGGGCCACGCGAAACGTTGCAATTGTTGGCCCTTATTTAAGCGGTAAAACCGCACTGCTCGAAAGTTTGCTGTCGGTGACAGGGACAATTACCCGCAAAGGAAATGTCAAAGATGGCAACACAATAGGTGATAGTTCGCCCGAAGCACGCGATCGCCAAATGAGCGTAGAAGTAAACGCCGCCACGGCTGAATATCAAGGCGTCCGCTTCACATTTCTCGACTGTCCGGGCTCGGTAGAATTTGCCCAAGAAACTTACAATGCGCTGATTGGTGTGGATGCGGCGATAATTGTTTGCGAACCCGTTGCCGATCGCACTTTAACCCTCGCACCCCTGTTTAAATTCCTCGATGATTGGGAAATTCCCCACCTAGTTTTCATCAACAAGATCGATCGAGCTTACACAGACGAAACTACTTGTGGCACCAACTTCACCGAGGTGATCGACGCGCTCAAATCCGTTTCCAGTAGACCGATCGTACCTCACCAATATCCGATCGGCAAAAACGAACAAATCATCGGTTTTATCGACTTAGTAACCGAACAAGCTTACCACTACCATCCGGGCGCCGCCGCAGATCCCGTCCCGCTTCCAGAACACCTCAAAGCACAAGAAAGCGCAGCGCGGCAGCAAATGCTCGAAGAATTGGCGAATTTTGACGACCATTTACTCGAAGAATTGCTCGAAGAAATCAATCCCGACGCCGAAGAAATTACCCGCGATTTAAAGATGGAATTAGGCGCAGATTTAATTGTGCCAGTATTCATCGGCATCGCCGAACAAGATTTCGGTGTGCGGCCTTTGCTGGAAGCTTTGCTGAGAGAAGCGCCGACACCGGAAACAACAGCCGAGCGCCGCGGCATTATACAAAGTGAAAACAAAGTTCTGGCTCAAATCCTCAAAACCTATTACACGCCCCAGGGAGGCAAACTATCGTTAGTGAGAATGTGGCGGGGGACGCTGGCAGACGGAGCAATTTTGAACGGCGTTCGAGTTAACGGTTTGTACCGCTTGACCGGCCAGCAAACGCAAAGTTTGCAGTCTGTCAGCGCCGGGGAAATTGTCGCCTTGGGAAGGCTAGAAGGCTTGAAAACAGGCGATACCCTGGCGCTAGACCGATCGGAAGAATTGCCAAAAGCCGAAATCATCCCGCCTGTCTACGCACTGGCGATCGTCCCAGAAAAGCGCAACGATGAAGTTAAGCTGAGCTCCGCTTTAGCTAAATTGCTAGAAGAAGACCCATCTTTAGTCTGGGAACAGCACGGCGACACTCACGAAATTATACTTTGGGGTCAAGGCGAAATCCACCTGAAAGTAGCCTTGGACAGGTTGCGCCGCAAGTATAACTTGCCGATGCTAACTCACTTACCGCAAGTGCCGTACAAAGAAACCATCCGCAAACCTGCATCTTCTATCCACGGGCGCTACAAACACCAAAGCGGCGGACACGGACAATTCGGCGACGTGTACCTCGACATTCAGCCGCAGCCACGAGGCGAAGGCTTCAATTTCACCGACAAAATAGTCGGCGGCGTCGTCCCAAAACAGTACATTCCCGGCGTGGAAGTGGGAGTGCGCGAATATTTGGATCGCGGCCCGCTGGGTTTCCCGGTGGTAGACGTAGCGGTGACGCTGACGAACGGTTCCTACCATTCTGTGGACAGTTCCGAACAAGCTTTCAAGCAAGCGGCGCGTTTGGCGATGCAGGAGGGAATGGCGAAGTGCGAACCGGCATTGCTGGAGCCGATCGCCAAAGTTGAAATTTGCGCTCCGAACGAGTGTACATCAAAGGTGTTGCAGTTGGTCAGCGGACACCGCGGCCAAATTCTGGGCTACGAAGGTAAAAAAGACTGGAAGGGATGGGATGCAGTTTCTGCTTATTTGCCGATCGCAGAAATGCAGAATTTGATCGTAGAATTGCGATCGCAGACAATGGGAGTAGGATTTTTTAATTGGGAGTTCGATCGATTGCAAGAAGTGCCGGAACCTTTAGCTAAGCGGGTTTTGCTAACAACTGGCGGCAATGGGAATGGTAACGGTAAAAGTTAGGTAATTGTCTTAAAAAACCCGGTTTCTTGAAGAAACCGGGTTTTGGTACGACTTGCAATTACAATTCATTGGGGTCGATTCCCATTTCTCGGAGTCTTGATTCTAAAGCTTGCGATCGCGATCGTTCTTGTTCCAGCAAAGTTTCTGCTTGCTGTGCCCGTGCTTCCGCCTGCTGGATCAGTTGAGCGAGTTCCACAAAACTCACAAACGGTTCTCCCGACGGCCCGAACATTTCGAGTCCGGTTTCGGACAATCCAAAGCGCACGCCGAGTCTGGGACTAATCCAACCGTCGTAAGGATTCAGGTCACTGAACTCCTTGCTGGGCAAAGACTTTAGATATGGAGCTTGATACTAAATCAATCTCTATTCTCAATAAACCACGAAAAACTGTCACTTCTCCTCGTTTATTGACAATTAACCACGAAAGACAAAAACCCTTATTTTGCCCTAAAACCCTTGCCAGACAAGCGTTGGAGCCGCAAGTTTTTAGACCTGAATCCTTACCAACCGTCTATTTGTTCGATCGCCTCTAACTCTTCCTCAACCCGCTGCCATCCTGTCAATTCTAATGTTTGCGGCTCGTACAAATAGTATTCTTCTACACCGTAACGTTCGTAAAATTTGAACTTTTGAATCATTGCAGCGGGCCGATTTCCCGGCGACCACATTTCAAACACAACTTGTGGTGGAATATTATCTTCATTCCACTGTTGATAGGAACCACGATAACCTTTTGGTCTACCAAAAACTACCATCACATCTGGTGCTTGGCAAAGTTTATTATTTCCTTCTACGGGATACCAAAGCAAATCGCCGGCTACGAAAACATCAGGGTCATTCGCAAATAATAGTTCGGAATTTTCCTTAATCCAAACGATTAATCGGAATTGCTCAGTATTGTCTGACATTGGTTCTCCGTTGTCATCTGGGTAGATAATATTTGATTTATCGGGAGATTGCAGTTGTGTAACCATGCTGTTTTCCCAAATTTGATGGTGACTTTAGAGCGTGTCTGGTTATATAAATATCATAAGGAATCGGCGGTTGAAACCGCGTCTTGTCAAACGAAGTCTGCCTCCGCAGACTAACAGATCCACTTGTTACCAGGCTCTGCCTGGTAACGCTGATCCGGAGGCTCTGCCTCCAATTTTCCTCCGCAATCGAGGCAGAGCCTCGCTTACATCGGTTCCCAGGCAGAGCCGGGGAACCAGGGAATTCATCCGTGTATCCGTGTCAAAATCCGTGTCGTGCCTTCTTCCTTACCCTAAAAAGAAATAATCAAGTAACCATTCAGGAACTTAGCACCAGTAACAGACTTTCCAGTTAGCGCCGGAGGCAGCAAAATATTGCGCCGCTGATCGCCCGCTTCGATCGTCACTTCCGGCCCCGATTGAATCAATTTAATTTCTTTCTTGTCAAACCCAGGCAAAAACAAACTAACTTGACGCTGTGCAATGTTGATGTTAATGGGTTGAGGAGCTTTTGCCGCCTGAGAAAAATCTGGCAAAGCATCAATTAGCGGCTGCCAATTATTGTCACTGTGCGCCGGAACCGAAACAGCCGTCAAAGGATCAAACTCGGCAGTAATAGCTTCTGTAACCGATGCTTGATTAACAATGACACCGCCCACAGTCAAACCAACTTGTTGAGAACTTCCCCAAAGATAGCGGGCAGTTGCGATCGCACTTGCATCCGCAGTCGTCACCAAAAAAGCTGCCGTGCGGTTCGGATCTGCCAGCGCTTCCTTACCCTTATCCAAAAGATTATCGACTTGCTTAGTAGATTGAAAAGCATTGTCTCCCGACAAATCCACAGTCAACACGGTACTGACAACCGGTTGAATAAAAGGCGACAAAGCTTTACCCAAATCCGAATCTACCAAAGCTTGACGGAACCTGCGGATGTACCAACTCAGAATTTCCGGCATTCCCAGCATCCGCAGCGTATCCATGCCGCCATTGCCGTCATAAACAATTACATCGTATTGTTTGCTGTCCTCGTATTCCCGAAGTTCGTTCAACGCCAGGGCGCTGTCCATTCCCGGCAACACCCCTAATTCTTGACCGTAAATCTGCTTGAAAAACGGAGTGCGGACATATTGAGCTTCTAGTTGTTTAACTTCGTCCCACCTGCGTTCTAGCAGCGGCGCGCTTTGCACCTGAACTGCTTTGAGGTTGGGGGCGATTTCCTGGGGGTTGAGAGTCAGGGGAGTCCCTAGCAGGATGCCCAATGCAGGGCCCGGATCTTGGCCGAGCAGCAGAACTCGCTTGCCTTGAGCCGCGTATTTTTTAGCTGTTGCGATCGCGATCGTGCTGCGGCCAGTGCCGCCTTTGCCCAAAAATGTCAAAATCAAAGCCATTTTCTGTTCTCACTGCCAAAGCTTACTCTTTAACATTTAAGCGCAACCTTCAGCCAGAGTGGGGGAGGGGGGCAGTTGTCAGTTGTCAGTTGTCAGTTGTTATTGGTAGCAGCTAACAACTCACACATCAGGAATCAGAAACAACCACTACCGACTGCCCACTGCCCACTGACAACTGCCTTCTGTTAAACGGGTTCTAGCTCATCTTCAAAGAACCAAGTCGCAAAACCGTCAAACTTGACAACCACGCCTACTCCGCTACCGTCAACCATTTTGAATCCGTCAACAGTGCCTACTGGATTCTCCTTTATCTTGCCCACTATATTTGCAGGTATCCGATCTCTGAGACGGCGCACCTTCACTCTCTGACCTACTTCTATTGCCACTGAAATTGTTCTCCTGCTCTATATAACCTATATACAACCGTTTATTTTACAGTTTGGCGTCTACTTCTCAACAGCAACACCAGCAGGCGATCGCTCGCTATGATTTTCCCTCGAAATTTCCACCAACTTTCCCTAAAAAACGGTATTCTAGTCGGAGTTCGTCGATCGTCTACCCGGATTCGCTTGGGTTTGCCTCATCAGGTTACACAGCGGCAAGCTCAACTTCCAGAGCCTCGCGCACCACGGAGATAATTATTTTTTATCCATTCCCAAAAACAATCTTTTTATTAATTGCCACAACTACAGGATTTATTTTTAATTAGTCATCCTTCCGGAAGAAGCCAAAAGACATTCAGAAGCAGTAATTAATTTTATATTTGCTATCTATATATAAATCTTCTATTTCTAACGTTGACATTGGCTAACATCAATGCTGTAAAGCACTTGGAGTCTGGATTGCAAAATTTTCCGAAGGTCAGATTGTAGTAAACGGTCATGTTGTAACAGTTTACTACAATCTGACAATAAAAAAAAGATTTAATGCTAAAATCTCATGCTGAGAAAGTTTATTTTTGCTGCTGTGTTACGGCATAAAAAGTCGAACGATTGCCGGATTTAGGGTGTCTGATACAGGAAAGGAAGTGTAGAAACTTCAATATGACAAAGTTGAAATTATGAATAAAATTTTTACCTGTGGGCGATCGACCAAAATTCCGCTCCTAAGTTTGTCCTTGGCTGTGGTGGCAAGTCTGCTGCCCTTTCCTGGGACGATCGCCAGTCCGCTCTCTGCATCCCCCAAACAGCCGTCTAACCCTACTAAAATTATCTCAGTCGATCGACAGCCAGCACTACCAACCGCCTCAAAATCTCCCAAAAATCCGACAACAGTGGCGGCGAATCCATCCCCAGCAGAGATGATAAACGCTCAGGCAACAACGGGCGCGCGATCGCTCGAAATAGAAGAAATTCGCGGTACAGTCAGCTTTAAAGGGCGGCCGGCGGTTGTGGGCGATCGGCTACTCGCCCCCGGAGACGAAATCATCACCGGCCCCGATTCCACAGCCCGTTTAGGCATCGACAACAACCTCGGCACCGTGGAAGTTGGCGAAAAAAGCGCAGTCAGAATATCCAATTTGTCAAGCAGTGCAGGCGGCGAAAAAGACACAGCCATTTTTGTCAGCAGGGGGCGAGTCAGGTTGTCGATCGGCAAAACTGCGGCGACAACTCCCGCAGCCAGCACCTCAACAATTATCCCGCCGAACCAAATAGCGTCCCTCAATACCTTCAGCGGACTCGGCAAATCGAGTCAAATTGCCCAACAAAAAAAATCTGCCAAAACCGCCCCAGTCAGGGTTGAAACCCCAGAAGGCGTTGCGGGAGTCCGCGGCACTTCCTTTGGCGTCAGTGTCGGCGGGGGTAAAACCGCAGTCGAAACGATTGAAGGTGAAGTCGTAGTATCCGGCAACACCGACTCGGAAGTAGTTGTCAACAGCGGCAACTCCACGACAATTTTCCCTCAAACCTCGCCCGTGGCGCCCTCAGCCAGCCCTCGCCTAGCTAAACTCAAAGTCCGCAGGTTGTTGAGACTCAGCGGCAATATCTATCGCCTCAGCGGTCAAATTAACCCGATCGACACACTTTATGTCAACAACGAAGCTATTAAGATCGATCAAAATGGCAACTTCAAGATCCAAGGAATTTTACCTCCAAGCCGCCGCCTCCAAATCGTAGTGCGAGGGCCGTCAGTCACAGAACGGCACTACAGCCTCGCCGTTCCCTAAACAACCTCTCAGAGCCAATTGCGCGGGCAGTCTCTGAGGATCTGAGTTAGATCGTAAGTTTTAGTTGAGTTGATTATTTCGTGTAAGGGCGAAGCATTTCGCGGTGAAACTTCGTAAGCCCAGCCGCGTCTAAATCTTAAAGTCAAGTTTAATTCAATTATTGTGAGGTGTCCCGCTCGCCTACAAATATAATTTAGATGCCCAAGAGATTACTCAAAATAAATAAATTTGGCGTTAACCTTTCGCCATTACGGTTTTGTAAAACTTCATGACTATCATATGCGTTCCGGTTGCATCGGAATCATAAAATCGAGTCAATAGTTAACAGTCAAGCATTCAGTTTTTAAATAGCAAGTCAACAGCCAACAGTCAACAGTTAACAATCAACAGGAGTGCCACCGCAATTGATATATAGCTATCCTCGCATCCTTTGTGAATTTCTTACTCCCTCCCCTTGATAAGGGGAGGGTTGGGGTGGGGTAAAAAATTTAAAAAGGATGCGAGGATTGATATAACTCCTCTCGAAGGTCGGACTCAAATGTCAATGATTTCGTCAAATTAATTGCATGAAGTTCAAAGAATGGATCGATCATCTCAAACAAAATCAACTGCTCGGCCTCCGGCAATATATAGCAACAAATCCTCCCTGGATGACAGGGGCAGTAGTAGGTATAATGTCTGTCATCATGCTGCAAGTGGGAATGTGGAAACCCCTTGAATATTTGGGATACAAAACTCTCTTTCAAATTCGAGAATTGGGAATTTTGCCCAATCCCGGATGGGATGAGAGAATTGTGGTAATTGCGATCGAACGGCATTCCCTGCAAGAATACGGTCAATTTCCTTGGCCCCGCAACCGCTACGCCGAACTGCTAGAAGCACTGAAAAAATCTCCCCCTACAGCAGTTGGTTTTGACATTCTTTTTCTCGATCCAAGTCCGAAAGATGATATTTTAGCCGCTGCAATCGTCGCCAACGGCAAAGTTGTACTCCCTAGAACCCCCAAAGAAGAACCCGTAGCCTCTTTAAAAGCAGCCGCCGCAGGTGTCGGCCACATCAGCCAAGAAGCCGATAGCGACGGTATTACCCGCGAGTCAAAAATCTTTCTCAACGGGATTCCTAATTTCGGTTTAGCCATGACTCACAGGTACAATGCTGCTAATCCCCAAGATCCAGTATTGCTTCCACATTCAAAAAATAAGCAGGAAAAAAAAGTTTGGATTAACTGGCCGGGGAAAACAGAAAATCTATCTACCTATGGTTTTGTTGATGTCGTAGAAGGTAGAATTCCCGCAGATGCTCTGACCAATAAGTTAGTTTTAGTGGGCATAGTTGCTACGGGATTCGACCCCATATCTTCACCCCTCAACAAGACTACGGCTGGGGTTTATTTATATGCAGCGTTGGTTGACAATGTGCTCAATCAACGCTTGCTGCAGCGGCTGCCGGTAGTGGTAGAAATTTTGTTATTGTTGGGGATTGGCCCGCTTACTGCTTTGGTTCTGGGCAAGCGAGGTGTTCAAGAGAGAATTGCGATCGCTCTCGGTTTGCCTATAATTTGGATTGCGGCTGCTGCTTTGTTATTTGGCTTCTTTTTTTGGTGGGTTCCGATTGCCGCACCTATCGGCACTCTCATTTTATCTAGCACTGCTTTGCAACTGCGGGAACAGTACGAAAAGCAGCAGTTGATGAGGTTATTTGAAAAGCACGTCGATCCAGAGACTGCTCAGCTTATTTGGCAACGCAAAGCTGAGATATTTGAACAGGGAGAACTCGAACCTCAAGAACTTACAGCAACGGTGCTGTTTATGGATATTCGTAGTTTTACTTCGATTTCAGAAAAAATGCCGCCGCGAGATTTACTCACCTGGCTGAACAATTATTTGCAAGCGATGACCAACTGTATTATGGATCACGGCGGCGTTGTAGATAAATACATCGGTGATGCAATTATGGCAGTTTTTGGGGTGCCTTTTTGCCATACCGAATATGGACAAATTCAACAAGATGCTTTGAATGCAGTTGCGGCTTGTATTGCGATGCACGAACGGCTGCACCAACTTAATCAGCAGCTTAGAATTGAACGCAAACCTTTAATTAAGTTTGGCATCGGTTTGCATACCGGACAGTTAGTTGCTGGCAGCGTGGGCGGTTCCAGGCGTTTGAATTATTCTGTGATCGGCGATGCTGTCAATGTTGCTGCTAGATTGGAGGCGATGAATAAGGAAATTGTTTCTGACAGTCCTTTTAATTTGTTGGTGACGGCGAGGACTTTTTCTTACGTGCGCGATCGCTACGAAGGCCAAAAAGTAGGCTCGATTCAATTACGCGGCAAAAAAGAAGAGACTGTGGTTTATGCTATTTTGGGCGAAAAGCATTAGTCAGTTGTCAGTTGTCAGTTGTCAGTTGTCAGTAGGGAAAATTACCTTTTTTCCAATTCCCCATTAGACATTCCCCATTCCTAATGACTACTGACTACTGACTACTGACCAATCTAATCAAATACGCTTAGCCGCAGACTGTGAGCTATTTTTTCTAATAGAAATAAGCCACCGATAGAATTTCCGTCTTTATCCAGGGGCGGACTGTAAAAGCCGATCGCACCTTGACCCGGAATTACCGACAGCATTGCCCCGCTAACTCCCGACTTGGCCGGCAGTCCCACCCGCAGCGCAAAGCGGGCGGATGCTTCATACAAACCGCAAGTTGCCATCAGTGCTTTGACAGTACGGCTGTTTTCGCCGATTTGTCGATCGCCACTTTTTACCAAAACCATCCCCAGCTTAGCTAAATCCTCCACACTTCCCGACAAACAGCAGACGCGGTTGTAGGTTTCTAAAGCAATTTCTGCATTTTGAATATAACCAGATTCTACCATTCTCAAGGCTAGATTCCAATTGTTTGGATTCGGATTTGTCTTCACTGAATCGAGCATTAACTCATCAAGAAATAACTGACTGTTTGCCTGTTGATTTAACCATTCGAGCAAGTTTTGACAGCGCGCCACAGCATTTTGACCGGGAATCAAAGACGCTAGGGCGATCGCCCCGCTATTAATCATCGGATTTCTCGGCTTCCCTTCGTCTATTTCGAGTTGAATGAGGGAATTGAAAGGCAGTTCCGAAGGCTCACAACCAACGCAGTCAAATACCCTTTTTTCGCCCAATTCGCACAGCAAATAAAGCAGCACAAAGGGCTTGACTACACTCATCAGCGGGAATGTTTGAGCAATGCTACCCCAGCTCACAATTTGACCGTCAATTGCCCTAATTTGCACGGCAAACCCTTGTCGATCGGCTTGCGCTAGGAGAGGTATGTACGCAGGGATTTGACCAGATTTACTGCGATTAATTGCCTCTTTTGCCCAAGCTGCCAGTTGTTCCGGTTGCAAGCAAGATAGTTTGCTGGTGGATATTTTCACGCTCGATTATTTAGATTATTTAAAATTTTAGATTGGCATTCCTGGCGCGATATTGAGCCAGAAACCCCGTTTATTAACCGAATTGCGTCACTTGGGCCCGCTGCGGGAAGAAACGGGGTTTCTTCGGGGAGCTCAACCAAGCTTGAACTTCAGGCTATTGACGTTTCTGCCCGCCGGGAGCAAATGAATTTTTCACAAAAAACCTGTACTTTGCATAAACATCTCCTCTTCACCCCGATATATAAGTAGCAGGTTCAAGGCCAGGCTGCTATCTAAAACAAACCACCACTAGCTAGAAATGCCTTCAGATGCTTATGTTGAAGGCCCAGCCAGGAGCGGGGTGCATATTTAACTTAATTCTTTCAGAGTTCGCGAAATCCTGTCCGGAAAACCCCCGAACCTTTAAGAATGTACTATCCAACCGGATTCACCAAAACCAGGATAAAAAAATGGCAGAAGAACCGAAAGCAGAAGCACCAAAGCCCGCTCCCATGATTTTTAAGGGTGTGTGCAAGGAGGGAGTTCTCAAAGGCAAAGAAATTGAAGGCAAACTAGATATCAAAGTCAACGTCGAATCTGTCACAACCCCAGAAGCAACGCCCAAAAAATCCGAGTGGGAGCCAGTTATCTTTTGGGTATTGTTTGCTTTCATGGCAAACTTGATTGTCGGCGACCCCGCCGGAATGAGAAAAAAATACAGCTCCCCACAAAGGTCTTCTTCTCATCAGATGTTAAACCAATCTGGGGAGCAGTCGCTGTTGCCTAAGAAAAACACCAGCAACTTGCCAATTTAGGCTCTGGGAGCCTGCCAGCCGCGCAAATAGTAATAAAAAGACCCGAAATATTCATCGAATACTCGCGTCGTAGTTACCAAAGCTTCTGCACTGGGCAGAAAATCTCCCGCGTCTAAGCGGAGTCTGGATTTCCCTCCTGCCGTGGGTTGAAAAGTGTAGAAGTCGGTAGCCCTAGGAATCACCTGGATTCCCATATTCGCAAAAGCGAGGCTGGCACGGCGCATCTGAATCGCAGATGTTACCAGGATTACTTTGCGCGGGGCGCCACGGCTGTCGAGTATCTTTCTCACTTCTTCAGCGCTGGTGCGTATGTTGCTGCCGTTATCGTCTAAAACGATACTGCTCCGCGGCACGCCCATGTTGTTTGCCAGCAAAGTCTCGATATCCTTCGCTTCCCCAACATAACCCTCCAACTCGGGTCTGGGGCCAGCGGTAACGATGACCATCGGTGCCACTTTTTGGCGGTACAAAACGGCAGCATAGGGCAGGCGATTGCCTGTATCTGTCAGTTGAATCGCTACTCGGTTGGGGATGTGAGGCTGAGTGGTTCCCTTGCCTAGGAGAACTATCGCCGCGGCAGTTTCATCGCAGCAAGCTGTGCGGACGGCGGCAGCGGCGTCCCGTTCTGCTTGGTCGGCGAACCAGTAAGCGACAACTGGCATACTCGAAAGGATCAAAACTAGCAGCGCTGCCAGGATCATTCTCGGCGCCGGGTTGCGGATGCCCCCGTTCGTGATCAGCGCCGATGCAATCACCAGCAGAGTGATGGAAAAACCCAGCGGCTTAAAGAAGAAGGCTATGAGCCCGAAAATCGCTGCTCCGACTGGTGTGTCTGGCGCAAAAAAAGCCAGGAACAAAAGGCTGATCAGCAGCAAAACGCGCAGTCGGTCTAATAACGGATTGTCTTTACCTCCTGATTGATCCCACCACGATTTGATCAGTGAGAACAGGAGGAATAGAAATAGAATGCGAGCTAACAGTTCTGGCATCTTGCAATATTCTGTGTCTTCATAAATTAGTACGGAAGTGTGGAAACGAGCGCGAATTTAGCTGCGGGAGGAAATACGGGCATCGGTGGGTTTTTAACTTTCGCGAATAACGCAGTCCGATCGCACTTATCCTGATGCTCGATTCCGGTCAGCTATCAACTATTGGTTGCAGGGTGAAACCCGCTACTTCCAGTCACAGATTGCTGACAGTTAATTGGTAATTGATAACTGGTAATGGTTGATTGGTAATTGGTAATGGATCGAGCACCCCGCAGGTGGAATTGACAATTCAAGCCTGCTTTGTTCTGCCTACTTTTTTCCCCATTACCTGTTACCGATTCAGCACTCCCAATTTATCGGCGCTTCAGTTGATTCCGAATTGCCTGCGTTACCGTTTGAATTACTTTAACACGAGCATAATACTTGTTATTGGCCGCAATTAGCGTCCAGGGAGCAGCCGGCGTGCTGGTGCGCTGAATCATTTGATTCACCGCTACTTCATAATAATTCCACTTTTCCCGATTCCGCCAATCTTCCTCGGTGAGTTTGTATTGTTTAAATGAATTGTTTTGCCGCTCTGTAAACCGCTTTAGTTGCTCGTCAGGACTGATGTGCAGCCAGAATTTAACTAAGACACAACCGAAACTGGTGAGTTGCTCCTCAAATTCGTTGATTTCCTGATAAGCTCGGCGCCATTCGGGTTCGGTGGCAAATCCTTCGACTCGCTCGACGAGCACTCTACCATACCAACTTCGATCGCAAATGCTGATTTTACCAGCAGTTGGCAGCCGCTGCCAGAACCGCCAGAGGTACTGATGCGCTTTTTCTTCGTCTGTGGGTACCCCAAAGGCATTAACGGTGTAACTGCGGGGGTCTAGGATGTCCGTCAAGCGTTTGATTGCTCCTCCTTTACCGGCGGCGTCCCAACCTTCAAAGAGCACTAACACGGGGATTTCCTCTTCGTAGATGCTTTGTTGCAGTTTCCCAAAACGGGTTTGTTCCTCGCGAAGTTGCTGTTTGTATTCGTCGGGCGACAGCGATTGAGTTAAATCTACTTGGGCCAGCAAGTCGGGTTCGGTGGGTTGTAAGTGTTCTTGATGCGGCAATTGTATCGGTGCTGATTGCATCGTTAGTCTGTCTAAGGCTTCTGTAATTGTCGCTGCCATTTGCGTTAAAACTTTGACTCTCGCCCACCGCTGACAATCGCCTTCTACTAGCGTCCAAGGTGCGGGGCCCGTGCCGGTTTGGGCTACCATTTCTTCGGCAAAAGTTGTGTATTCTTCGTATTTTTTGGCTTGTTTCCAATCTTCTGGCCGCACTCGCCAAGCTTGTAAGGTGTCGTCTTCTAGTTTTTTGAGCCGATGCTTGAGTTCTTTTTTGCTCAAGTGAATCCAAAATTTGGCAATTGCGGCGCCGTCATCAACCATCTGCCGCTCGAAGGCGTTGATTTGCCTGATTGCTGTGGGTACTTCGGCGTCGGAGACTCGATCGAACAATCGGTCTTCTAAAATGTGAGTGTACCAACTGTGGTAGAAAAAACCAATTTTGCCGCGGGCGGGGAGTTTCTGCCAAAACCGCCATAGGAAAGGATAGCCCATTTCTGCATCGGACGGCGGCCAAATCGGGTGGACGGCAAATCCCCGCGGGTCCATGTACCCCACCATTTGTTTGACTAAAGCACCCTTGCCGGCAGCGGCCCAGCCTTCGAGAACGATAATTGCGGGCAATTTTTTTTCCCAGCAGGCTAGTTGGAGCGATCGCAACTGTTGCATTAAAATTTCTATCTTGGCATCATAGGTTTCTTTATCCAGGGAGATATCTAAATCGAGGTTGTCGAGCATATTTACCTCATATTAATCTGTAAAAAACAGTTTAACGTTAGTTTAACGTTAGGATAAAATTAAATCCTCAACTCAGGGAAAAACGTTATAAAAATTACAGTTACGGCTGGTCAAAAGCCGGAGCGCTCCTGCAATCAAATGCCAGCCTCGTTAATACTAGCAACATTCCCTCAATTTCCAAGTTGCAAAAAAAAACAGCTCAGGTTATAGTTGAAATAGGCAACTTTTAAATAAGTTCAACTTCTCCCCTATCCCGATCGGGCGAGTTAACACGAGGAGCCAAAAAACCCTGAAAAAGGATTTATTGTAAAACAGAGCAAAAGTAAAAATCAACTACCCGGTGGGGGTGACAACTTCTTTACTTAGCTGTAGAAACTTTATTCAAACAATAGTTACTTAAGCACCAAGCTTGGTAACGCAAGAGAGCGCGACTCATCGACATCCAGCCATAAAGTCCAATACAAAACTAGCCCAAAAGGGCAAACCAATTTTTATGATTGCGCTATGAGATAAAACCTGAAAGCCTGGGTGATATAAACAGGTTTCTGAGTTTTATCGACACCATTCTCAAATACTAAAAACAGTTTAGGTGCGGGTTCGCGTGTCCGCCCCACAAGAGTATTTATTTCTTGTGGAACAGGCCGGAGTGCCTGTTACTGACATTTGTCCAAAATGTCTGAATTACTGTACTTGTTTGCCAATACCAATTAAGAGGAACAGTCCGAAATTACGGATTGCAAGTTTTTTATGAATATCCTGACAACACGCTCGTACAAGGGCGAAACTGACTGGTGCGCGATCGCAAATTTGATCGATGCTTGCGAAGCAGTGGATCGACTCGGCGAAGAAGTGTCAGCAACTGAACTCAAGCTAATACTTGATGCACCCAAACTCGACAAAGCCCGCGACGTGCAGTTGTGGGAAGATGGTAATTACAAACTAATCGGTTTGTCACTCCTAGATATACCAGATTTTCCGGCTGAAATAGACGCTTGTCTGTGGTTTTATGTGCATCCAAATTTCCGGGGCGAAGGATTAGAAAAAGACATAATTAAGTGGGGAGAAAAGCGGCTGCGCGAAGTGGCGAAAGAACGGAACTTGCCCGCGAAATTGCGTACCTACAGCCGGGAGGATAAAACAGATGAAATCATGCTTTTAAAAAAACAGGGCTTTGAGGTCGATCGCTATTTTTGGACAATGGCCCGATCCCTCGCTGAACCAATACCAACACCCGAATTTCCCGCAGATTTTGTGCTGACACACGTATCAGGAGAACAAGACATCCAACCCTGGGTAGAAATGTTCAACCAGTCATTTATCGATCACTGGAATCACCACGATTTAACTGCCGAAACCGTGCGTTATTGGATGCAAGATCCGAATTATAAGCCGGAATTAGACTTGATTGCTGTTTCGGGCGATTCTCTGCGGGATAGCTTCGCTTCACGAAAATTTGCAGCTTTCTGCGACTGTCAAATCAAACCCCAAAAAAACGCCCGCAGTGGCACAAAAGACGGTTGGATTGAATTGTTGGGTACGCGGCGCGACTTTCGGAAAATGGGTTTAGGAAAAGCGATGCTATTAGCTGGTTTGCATAAGTTGAAAGCAGCGGGTGCAAACACAGCTAAACTCAGCGTTGATGCTGACAGTTTGACGGGGGCAACAAAGCTTTACAAATCAGTGGGTTTCCACCCGATGGAAACTTGGATCGAGTGGGCTAAGACTGTGTAAGTAGATAGGCGGGAAAAAACCAATCTATGTAACAAAACATTAAGTTGCCTGATTGGAGTTAAACTTAAGACG
>NZ_JAUPTE010000009.1:0-40093 GCF_036701705.1 Microcoleus sp. w1-18aA5
TCGGTTTTGTTGAGAATCATAAATCCCATGTGGGATCACTTTACCGTGACCTAAACTCCAAAAATCATGATCTAAAGTAGTAACAGGTTCCTTTGTATAGAGAGTTCCCGGACGATACAAATTTCCTAAAACTTCTTTCTTTTTGGTATCAAAACTAATGATAGGATTGCTGGCTTCTCTATACTCTGCATGAAGCCTAGCGATATTTTTAAATTGAGCATCCCGATTTTTATTAATTCCTATTGTTTGTTTTTTTTGAGCTTTTCGTTTCACATACCCATGCTTTTTTAATAGTTTGGCAACTAAGGGTAAACTAATGATAAAACCTGCCGCTCGTAGTCCAGAAGCTATTTCTTTATGCGTCAAATTAGTCCATTTGATTAATTCATTCATTGGGTCTCCGGCTGTGTAATTTTTTAAAACTTCTAAAAATGCTGCATCAAGGCCGATTTGAGTAGACAGAATACTTTTTCTTCCCCCTCCTTTCTTTCTGATCCGGGAACTATTGAGTGTCTGTTCGTCCATTTTTTCTAAATCTTCCAATCCCTTGATGATGGTATTTCGACTGCATCCCAAAAGTTGCATTACATAACTAATTCCACCCCATCCTAATTTTTGAGATTCTATAGCTGCATACCTCCTTTTATCCTTTTCTGATAAGGATTTATAAAATTTTTTCATTTCTGACTCAATTAAATTAGAATAAGACATGGATTTAAAAGTAAATTAGAATAGTTAAGTAGAAAAATCCGTTGTGAGTTGATCTCTGTTTTGGTAAAAATTGTAATCTCACACTTTTTTCATTATAACCGATAACTAATCAACTTATTTATTTTTCATTCCTAAAAGCTTACGCGGGGCAAGGAGTATAAAAAAGTCGAATTAAATGCCGCGTCAGGGGTGGAGCTGACATTGATTTAATTATCCACAGGGGCTGCGAAGTCAAGAGAGCCTAAGCCACTGGGCCCTATAAAAACTGTCCTGACTATTGTTAAATGCACAACAGCTTATGACTGATTATTTAACATGATTATTTCCGGGGCAGTGGTGGGAATTAGGGAACCACTTACACTTAATGATTCCACGGGATATCTCTTCTAATTTCGCAGGGGTGTGACCTGCACCGAATAGATCGAGGTTGAGATTGAGGGCTACTTTCGCGGCGTAAGCAATGTACAAAGTACAAGGTAGTAATACAGAAAATATTACTATATTAGCAACTAGATTGTGATCCATGATATCTGTTTCGCTTCAAATAGTTAGTTATCAATTGTTAATTATTCTGTCCTTGTTTCGCTGTATTGCATTTCTATTTTCAACGCCGTTTCGACTCTTTGATACTCCGCCTCAACCTCTTCTAAAAGCGCGCAGGCCGGATCAGGTAAAGGCTGGTTAGCATTTGTTCCCATGCGGCCCATGATTTCGAGTTCCTCGCACAGCTCATACAAGCGAAAAGCACCGAGAGTACCGCTAATCGATTTTAAAGAGTGAGCCGATCGCCGCAAAGCCAGCGGATCGGCGTTGCACAGAGCCATAGAGATGCCTCGCAGTAGTTCGGGAGCTGTTTCGAGGTAAATCTCGATCGCCTCGTCCAAAGCTTCCACTTCTCGCAGTCCCTCTATAATCTTGGCACTGAGGGAATCGTGGCTGTGTGACAAAGCCCGATCGAGATTTGATGCACCAGAATCGACGAGGGCCGGCGAATTGGGAATTGTCAGTTGTGGATTTCCCGCAACAGCCACATTCGATCGCACTTGTAATTCACTCGTTCCTTCGATCTGTTCCGCCGAGGCATCCAAACAAACGATCGGCTGCAGACGATCGAATGCAGAGTTCGATCGAGATTTACACGCGAGCAAAGCTCGCACCAACTGGTCAATTGCGATCGGCTTGCTCAAATAGTCGTCCATCCCCGCCGCCATACACTCTTCGCGATCGCCCTGCATCGCATTTGCTGTCATCGCCACAATCCAAGGTCTTGTCGATTTTCGATTTTCGATTTTCGATTTTCGATTGTTAGATTCCTCAGTCGATTTTCGATTTTCGATTTTCGATTTTCGATTGTTAGATTCCTCATCCGCCAATTTGGGATTTTGGGTTCGGGATTTTCGATTATTAGATGGCTCATCAGTTGCGGAAACTTCTGATTCTCCCGTGGGATTTTTAGTCCAGTCTAGATTATTAGATGGCTCATCAGTTGCGGAAACTTCTGATTCTCCCGTGGGATTTTCTAAAGTTAAATCTGCTGAAAATTGCTCGCGGATGTGGCGGGTAGTTTCCAGTCCGTCCATTTCCGGCATTTGCACATCCATCAGCACCACATCATAAGGCTGGCGGCGCAAAGCTTCGAGCACTTCGATACCGTTTCCCGCCACATCCGCGCGATACCCCATCCGCTGTAAAATTTGCAAAGCCACCTTCTGATTCACCAAATGATCGTCAGCCAACAGAATCCGCAGAGGTAAGTTCTCGGCCAGCACGGGTATGGTTTGTAAGAAAGGCCCGCTAGTGCGCTGCCCTTTAAATTCCGTTGTCTGTTCTCCAAAAATATTGATTAAAACATTGTAAAGCTGAGATTGTTTGATGGGTTTATTTAAAAAAGCAGCAAAATCCATCTCCATAGCCGGGGGGTTAATTTCTTGCCTGCCGATCGAAGTTAGCATCACTAACGGCAACTTTTCGCAATCAGGATATCGGCGAATTTGCGCCGCTAAAGCCAACCCGTCCATTTCCGGCATTTGCATATCCAAAACTGCCAAATCAAACATCTCTTTAGCAGCCAGCCAATCTAAAGCCAAACGAGCCGAAGCTGAAGCCCTAGCCACCATTCCCCAAGACTGAGCTTGGAGAGTCAAAATTCTGCGGTTGGTAGCATTGTCATCGACAATTAAGACTCGCTTGCCAGCTAATTCAGGTTGAGAATTGCTCAAGTTAAGTGGTAAGGAATTCTTGCAGCTAGAAATGATCGTACTAAAATAAAAAGTAGAGCCAACGGATTGCGTATTTTGGCCGAGCGGCTTGTTACTGAGTACAGATTTGCCATAGCCATATTTTTCGGCAATTTCGCAAGATTCTGCCCATCCCAAATCAAAAACTGCCGATGATCTAAAATCTGCAGGAGGATTTCCCGCAACACTACCCATACTCTCCACCCACATCCGGCCGCCCATCATTTCGGCCAAACGCTTGCTAATTGCCAAACCCAATCCGGTACCGCCGTACTGCCGGCTCGTTGAAGAATCAACCTGACTGAAAGATTTAAATAGCCGATCCATGCGATCGCTCGGAATGCCGATACCGGTATCTTTGACCGCAAAATGTATTTCGTATGCTGGGTTAATTGCTACCGATTCGCCAGCAATTAATGGCGGTTCTTTCGCCTTAGCCGCCGGCACTGAAATCTTTTTTGCAGTCACCGAAACCACCACTTCTCCAGCGTCGGTAAATTTAACAGCATTACTGAGCAAGTTGATTAAAATTTGCCTCAAGCGGGTACTATCGCCGATCGCCGTTACGGGTACTGTACGATCGATCAAGTAACCCACTTCCAGTTTTTTTTCTGCCGCCTTGGCAGCTACCAAGTCTAGAGATTCCTCAATGCAAGTGCGGATGTCAAACGGATGTTCCTCCAAGTCCAATTTGCCCGACTCAATTTTCGAGAAATCTAGAATATCGTTGATCAGCGTCAGCAAGGCATCGCCGCTGCTGCGGATAGTTTCTACAAAATCGCGCTGTTCGCGAGTTAAGGGGGTATCCAGCAGCAAACCGGTCATGCCGATGACTCCATTCATCGGAGTGCGAATTTCGTGGCTCATGGTGGCTAAAAATTCGCTTTTGGCTCTAGTAGCCGCCAGTGCTTGATCGCGAGCTTTTGCCAAATCTACGTCGGTTTGCTGGCGTTCGAGTTCGCTTCCCACCCACTGAGCCATCAGTTTCACCAACTCTCTATCTACAACTCGGAACGGTTCTGTCACAGGAGTTGGAGAAAAGAAGCACAGAGTTCCGTAAACTTCACCTCCCACCGTGACGGGAATGCCCATGTAAGCTTCGATTGGGAAGGCTCGATCGTCGCTGTTGAAGGAAAAACCCGAAAATCGCACCGACTCAAAGTAAATCGGTTCTTTGGCCATTGCCGTAGCGACGCAGAAAGTTTTTTCCAGATCATAGATTTGGTCTTTGACGATCGACCGGTCGGGACACTCAACAGCCATTATTTGATAGTTGTCACCTTCAATGCAGGACAAAATTCCCACGGACAGGCCTAAATGCCGACATCCCATTGCCAGCAGTTCTTGGAGGCGCAAATCAAAGGTAGAGAGGTGGTTGAGCGGGTCTGTACGGGGAGCCGAAGTCACTTGGTACAAAGCTTTGATTGCAGCTTCGCTTTCTCGTAGTTCTTGTTCTGTTTGCTTCCGCACGCTGATGTCGCGGGAAATGCCGATAATTTCTTGGACTTCGCCGGTTTGGGGATCACTGATCGTGCGGCCGGTGGTTTCAAACCAAATGTATTTGCCGTCTTTGCGGCGGATGCGGTAGCTGACGGTGTAAGTAACTGGGAGCGCCAGGACTTTCCAGTGAGCTTTGGCAATGGTTTCTAAATCGTCGGGGTGAAAATAATCCTTGGGGACGCGGCCGATGAGTTCCGAAGGTTCGTATCCCAGCAAAGCCCGGCTGGCGGGCGAGACGTAAACAAACACGCCTTTGGGGTCGTGTCTGGTGATCATGTCGGTTGAGTTTTCGGCCATCAACCGATAGCGGTCTTCGCTTTCATTACGTTCGACTTGAGAATTGCCCAATGCTTCTAGCATTCGGTTGATGCCGTCGGCCAAGCTTGCGAGTTCATCTGCTCCGGCCATATGAACTCTCAAGCTTGGGTCGCCGTTGGCTGCGATGTTGCTGACGCTGGTGCTCAAGGAAGCCAATCTCGCCAAGACTAATTTTTCTAGCAACAGCAGGGTGATGGCGCTAAATATTAAACCTACTGCCAGTATTGATAAGGTAAACAGCTCCAAGGTAGCCTGACCTTGGCCGTAGATGATCCGATCTGTCTCTACGCGCAGCAGCAACGCTAGGTTGCCGTGGATGTCGCGAATCAGGGCGTATCCTGCGACTAAGGTGTCGCTGAGTGGCTCGACTAAAATTTCTGCTGATTTGAGGTTGGAAATTTTGAGTTTGACATTTTCCAACTCCTGCCTCGATCGAGCCAGCGCCTTGGCGCTGTGCCCGGAGTAGTTCGCTGCTCCCACTTTAAAATCTAAACTCGGCAATCTAAAATCCACTGACAGGTGAGTCAGTTCTGAAAGCAAACCGATTTCGCTGCTGTCGAGGTAGCGTCCCAAGATCAGCGTTCCCCGCGACGGGCCTTGGGCGTTGCTGTTGAAGATGGGCTTGGCGGCAATCAGCAGTCTGGCTTCTGGCAAGGTGAGGACGCCTGTTTTGGCCGCGGGGCGATCGCCCTCGACTGTCGATGAGTCTAGTAGCGCCTCGGTCAAGTGCTGTTTTAAGCTTTCGGGAATCGGGATTTCTGTTTGGGATTTCAGGTCGAAACCTTTGCTGAAGATCGTCTTACCGTTGGAGTCCAGCAGTACCAATAAGTTTAGTCTCAAGTAAATAAATGTCGAATCGACAAAATTTGACTTGACAAAATTTTCGTTCCGTGTTTCTACGAAAGAGTAAGTATCGTCCCACTCGGCGTAATCTTGGGCGCTGGTGTCTAAATTCGACAAGTCATCATCTAATGCGTCCAAAGCCCGTGCGACATCCTGGCGGACGTACTGTGCCTCCAGGTTGTGAAAATCATGCAGCAAAATAGTTGATGCAGTGGCATAGAGAACCACAATCAGGCTGATTAGCGCTGCACCGATGATTAATAGTGTTTTTTTTCGGAGTTGCATGGCGTCGCCCTCCTCACGGTGCTAATAGGCAACTAGCCAGGAGAGATTTGAGACGTAGGTTGTTTAGCATTGGCGATCGCAGGGCCTGCGTGTTTGGACTTTTCTGGACTGACGAAAGCAAAGCCCTTGGTATTTCCAAGGTATCCGGTATGTTGCCCCCCACAGTCAGTGTAGTATTTTCACAGCTTTAGTTCCATATTATTTACAACCTATGACCTACAAGTTATAACCTGACGATCTGCATCTTCAACATAAACCGCCGATAGAACTCAAAACAATTCGCGTTTGATACTGACGCAGCCAGGGAGGTGGGCAGTTGGGAGAACAGGCGTGCTGGGTGGAGAACCCTCTCTATTATTGTACCTAAAAAATATTGAGGAGAGAGGGAACTGGTCCGCGAAGTTTGCTTTGCCAAAAGGTTTTCACTCCAATAACTGTTTTGATTTTTGTCATTCTTCAGTAATCCTTGCAACAGTTGTAGAATCTGCCTCAAAGCAAATCCAGCCTGCAAGCCTGAACCCCGTTCAAAAATTGTGATAGCAGAGGCAATGAATATCCGGCGACTTTTTATTTATTATATCTGCAAATAAAATAGACAACAATCAATAAAATCGGCTTTTCACTTTTCTATTTTAAATTAATCAAAACTGTTAACTAAAATGTATAGATTCACCGTTGGCACTAGCCTCAAAAAACGGGTAGAAACTGGTTTACCCTAACATTATTCACCCGTACTAACAAATTAATAAAAACCAGTTCCCACTCCCCGATCACATCCTTTACTAACATTAGTGCCTGATGTCAGTAGAAACTCACATCAGGCACTATATGCAATCCGATCGCAATTTGAGTTTTTTTTATCGGATGACGGCTAAAGCACCGGCGCCGGCTGCTGCTGCCGCCGAAGTAAGAGCGGTGAAAAACAGCCACCAAGAGGCAACTTCTGCTGCTTTCCGGGTTTCTTCGGCTTGTTTTTCAGCTTGCACTTTGATGCTTTCGAGGCGAAGCTGTGCCTCTTGCTGCAAGCGTTCTGCTCTTTGCAAGACGGTGTTGCGGCTTCTTTCAATTTGGTCGATTAAGCGGTTGGCATCTGCTTCGGAAATGTCTTCGCGAGAGCTCATTAATGCTACTAAAGTATCGCGGTTGAAATGACCCAGCCGATCGCGCAAAGCATCAAATCCGGCTTGCGGATCGTCAAATAACTTCCGCACGTCCCGCGTAATGCCTTCGTAGTTGAGTTCAGGGCGATCGAGCGAATTGAGGTAATCCCGAATTTTTCCGAGAATTCCGTCAATTACCGACTGAATACCCTCCTGTATTTTCTGAATTTGCATTGCGAACTCATCGCGCACCGACAAAATCCCATCGACAATGCGATTGGCTTCTGCTTCAGAAATATCCGGCCGCTGAGACAACAGAGAAACCACTGTAGCTCGATCGATGTGCGACAAGCGCTCGCCCAAACTGTAAGCGCCGACTTTCGGGTCATGCAGCAGCAGTTGCAAGTCGCGCTTGATGGCATCGGGATTTAATTCATCCTTGCCCGTATTACGCAAATAATCTTCTAAAACACTCTGAAAATCGTGTACTTGGCTTTGCATCCGCTTTGCCAAACGGCGCGGCGCTTTCACAATCGACCCAAGAGTTTCCTGCACTTGGTCGATAATTTGATTGACTTGTTCCTCGCTCAAATCTTGTCTCTGAGAAAGCAGTTTTACCAAAGTATCGCGATCGACTTGAGACAGACGGCCACGCAGCGCTAAAGCTCCTTCTTTGGGATTTTGCAGCAGTTTTGTCAAATCCCGCTGAATCCCTTCAGGATTGAGTTCTGATTTGCCCGTATTGCGGAGGTAATCTGCAAGGGCGGTTGTTGTATTGTCGTACTGATCCTTAGCTTTTTCGGCCAACTTTTGCGGCGTATGCACCGCGCTGTGCCAATTTTCTTCGGCGCTGTCGAGAAGGTGATTTACTTGGTCTTCGCTGAGGTCTTTCCGCTGAGATAGCAATTTTACCAAAGTTTCGCGATCGAACTTAGAAGCTCTAGCTCTCAGCGCCCACATTCCCGCCTCCGGGTTGTCCAGCAGCGTTTTCAAATCGCGCTTGATGCCTTGGGGATTAAGTTCTTCTTTACCCGTAGACTTCAAGTATTCTTGTACTCTTTGCCACTGGTTCTCTAGTCTGGCTTGCGCTGCTTCTTGCAGACCTTTAGCATCTGCTAAAACTACATCTCGCGTCCTTTCCAACTCTTGAACAATCTGTTCTACTTCCTGGAATCCGAAGTTTTCGCGGCCTCGGAGAATTTGCACAAAACTGTCGCGGGTGTAAGGAGAAAGCCGATCGCGCAACTGTTCGTAACTAGCGTCGGAATCCTCTAAGATTTTTTTGAAATCGCTCCCGATACCTGCTGCTGTCAGTTCTTCTTTCGGCGTCAGCTTCAAATAAGTTTCCAACCGCCACTGCAAATCGCGAGATTTTTCTTGCTCCTCGGCAAAGATCACGGTTTGTAAAACGCGCTGTCTAATTGATTCTAATTCCTGGGAAATTTCTTTAATTTTCTCTTGGGTAAAAACGCCTCTACTGGCCAGGATTTCGGCAAAATTAGACTGTTTTAGTTTTTCTAATTCCCGGCGCACAGTTCCAGGATCGGCTGTAGGATCGTAGAGAACGTCCCGAAATTCGCGCTCGATAGCTTGGGGGTTCATCTGCCACGAATAAGTGTTGAGTAGGTAGTTTTCTACGTCCGCACGAATTGGGCTGTAAGTTACGGGTTCGCCTTTGACTTGAGCGGTAATTTTATCAGTTTGCTGGGTAACTTTCTCTTTAGCTTCTTTGAGCTGACCGACTACTTTTTCCACATCCAAGTCAGAAATATCCGTTCGACCCAATACTATTCCCATTAAAGCATTGACTGCCATTGTCGTTGCTTGGGACATCATGGTCGGGCTTTGTCCAGAATTTTGACCGCCCAGATTGCTGAGGGCTTTTTCTACCCGACTTGCCAATTTATCTGAGACCAAATCTCCCGATTTGGCAGATTTGAGATAGTCTACTAATTGGGCGATGCCGTCTGATTGCTGCCCTTGTTTTCCTACTTGTTTCCAAGCATCTTGAAGTTGGTCTACAATCCGGTTTACGTCGCGTTTTGATAAGTCCGATCGCGAACTTACTAAATCTACGAGAGTTTGCCGATCGAGATTTGGCAAATTTTCGGCTGCAATAGTTTTTAGTTGCGGATCGTTAAGCAATTTTTCAAACTCGCTACGCATCCCTTTGATGTCTAATTCTGGCGGTTTGAGGCTTTGGATGTAGTCTTCGACGTTTTCTCGCAAGCTTGTGGGGTCGATCGCGCTACCGAGTTCATGGCCCACTGCTGCTGCTGCTGCTTTGGCTGTGGCGACGACTTGGTTGCTGGCTGCTTTGGCGCCGATGGCCGAGGCTGCGGTGCCGACAATGGCTTGAAAGCCTGATGTCGCGGTGTTGACGACGGAACCAATCAAGGAACCGACGGTGGTGGAACTCACCCAAACAAGCATTGAGAAATAGGTTGCCCAGACGACTAAACCGACGATCGCACCTAAACCGGGACTGCTAATCAAGCTAAGCTTAACTGCTAGCAAGCAAGCGAAGAATAGGGCGATGGTGACGGTAATCAGCGTCCAAGTGCCTACTTTTCGGCCGATGTGGCGGACTGGGGGGCTGCCGCTATCCGAGTGGTGGTCGTCGTCGTGGGATTGTCCCATGTACGAAAGACCTGCAGCTACTGATAAATTTGTTAGCAAGAGTTGGAAAGCGCAGGCGAGCACGACTCCAGCTATCAAGGCGATAAAAAATTGTGGCCCGGAATAGAGGAGTGCTGCGTCTTCTACTCTGTTTGTTGTTGTAGTCTGGTCTACTGGCACTTGGGCCAGCCAGAACCCGATGTTATACAGTTGTGGATTTATTGGCAAATTTTGATACATAGTATATTCCTCGTTAAGGAGTGGGTGCGCGCGCTCATTGGCGCCAGTTAACTAATGTATAGTTTTAGACTCATGCCCCCAATGGCAATCATCGCCTTATTGTCGAGCTAAAGCATCCCCCTACAGTCGGAAGTGTAGAAATATGTCTGCGGCGGGCTGTCACTTTAGGAATATTTGTGCTATGTAAATTGGCAGTTGTGAAGTTGTTAGTTCTCAGTTATGAGTAAGGTGCGCTGCGGCGCCTCCGAGATAGATGGTAGTAATGGTAAGTCGGGTTAAAACTCTCGCACAGGAAAATCTTTGGTCGATCAATATTAAGAGTTGGTACCGAAGTCCAGAAAAAATGTTCACAATTCATCAACCAATGCCATAACAAATTAGCTTTCAAGGAATTCGATAGTGCAGCAAGAAAGTCATGCAATTATTATTGGAGGCAGTTTAGCAGGACTGTTGGCCTCTAGAGTATTAGCAAAACACTTCGACCGAGTAAGTATTGTTGAACGAGATTTTTTTCCAGAAAAACCCGCACCTCGCCCCGGTATTCCTCAATCCCGTCATCTTCACATCCTTTTAAATCGGGGGAGAATCATTCTCGAAGAGTTTTTTCCCGGCTTGGAAAACGAACTGGTAGCTGCTGGTGCTCCTAGTTTAGATCCGAGGTCGATCGGGTGGTTTAGTCCGGCAGGTTGGGCCCCGCACTTTAGCCCGGATCTAAATGATTTAATTTTGTTCAGTCGGGATTTACTTGATTGGCAAATTCGCCGCCGCTTGGCTGAAAATACGAAGGTGCATTTTCTCGAAGGAGGCACAGTAACGGGGTTGCTGGCGAATACCTCGCGCGCGGGGATTGCTGGCGTATCGGTGCGTTTTCGCGATCGCCACAACGCTGGTAACATCCATACAGAGAATTTGTATGCAGATTTAGTAGTCGATGCTGGCGGCAAAGTTTCCAAAACACCTCAATGGTTGAAAAGTTTGGGATATGAACCTCCGCAAGAAACTGTTATCAATGCTTTTGTCGGCTATGCCAGCCGCATCTATAAATGCAGCGGTAAATTGTCAGAAACAGCGCCAGTATTTGTGTCACTAGCCCCGCCAGTTCGCACTCGTGGCGGTGCAATTTTTCCGATCGAAGGCAATCGCTGGCTGGTGACTCTCGACGGGGGCGATCGCGATTATCCCCCCACAGACGAAGCAGGTTTTGTAAAATTTGCCCGCAGTCTGCCAACCCCGACAATTTATGATGCGATTAAAGATGCAGAAGCAATAACACCTATTTATAGCTATCGAGGTACAGAAAATCGTTGGCGCCACTACGAGCGCCTCCGTCGTTCTCCTGAAAACTTAATAATTATTGGTCATGCAGTTTGCGCTTTTAACCCGATATACGGACACGGAATGACGGTTGCTGCACTGGATGCTCAGATGCTAGATGAATGTTTGCAAAAGCAAAGAGAGCGGTATCCAGAAGGCGATTTAACAGGCCTTGCGCGAGAATTTCAACAAAAACTAGCAAAATTACACACTCTTCCTTGGATGTTTGCGATCAGTCAGGACTCTCGCTATCCGGGAAGTACAGGTGCAAAACTAAACCTTGCTACGCGACTGACAATTGATTACATGGATTTGGTGTTAAAAGTGCTGGTCGGAGATGTTAAGGTTTGTCAAGCATTTGTGGAAGTTGTGCACATGATTGAGTCGCCGGCTGTACTTTTTTCTCCCAGTATTGCGCTTAAGGCGATCGGGCAATTAGTCACCGTTCGACAGAACGCAGAATTAAGATCAAGAGTTTATACAGAATCAGGTTAGTTTTGCCAAGTCTATTTTTTCACCGCCGAGTAAGGAAGATAAACGCAGATGAAATCCTCTTCACCTGCGTTGATTTAACCTGATATGATGTCCGCTACAACCTGCATGATAAAAAGTATCACTTTGGCGACTGCGGTTTTCGGGTATTTCACGTAATTAAGATGGGTAAAATCCGATTTAGTACCGCAATTGTCCGTTTTTGAAATAAATCTAATGATTTATTTCAAAAACTGTTTGCAGTCACGACTTACCCACAAGAGTCAAGAAACCAGTTTTTTTACCCATATCCCTCGCGACTCACGCTATTTTGTAGTAAAAAAAATCGGTTTCTGCTGCAGAGAATAATCTAGAGTTGTGCAATTGTTACTTGCCAGCCAAACAATCTAATTGTTCTTGCATTTGGGCAGTAACTCGCTCGAAACAAGCATCAACATAATCGCGATCGCGCGCCGCCTCCGAACCATACCTCTCAAATACAATCGGTTCGCACACGCGAGTCCGAATTTGCACGGGTAAAGGCAGGTTTGGCAAAGGCCCAATACTCAACCCCCAAGGCAATCCCAAATACACGGGCAATACCACCGGATCGATGCCAAATAGCCACGGCATTCCCAATTCATGCAATTGCTTTGCTTGTTCGTACAAATCTGCCAAAACTATCAAAGTATCGTGAGCACCGTGCGATATAATTGGTACAATTGGTACTTCTTCTCGCAATGCTAATTTGATAAATCCCTTGCGTCCGGCAAAGTAGATTTGATCGCGCAAGTGGTGGGGGCGGAAAACATCTTGAGCGCCGCCCGGATAGACGAGAACTGGGGCATTTTTCCGCAAGGCTGCGATCGCCATTTTCGGATGCGCCTTGAGGGCTCCACACTGAACCGCCATGCTAGCAACATCAGGAGAAACTTGCCAAACCGTTGGGTGCATCAATCCGTAGGCCAAGCGTTCCGTTCCGTACCTGCGGAACCATTCGTATAGGAACATAAACATATCTGGAGCGGCAAGTCCCCCGTTGTGAGAACCAACCACAAGCATTTTTCCGCTGGCGGGTACGTGGTGCCAGCCGTCGCTTTGTACGCGGAAGTAGTAGCGGTACAGCCATTCCCAGAATGGCAATAAAAGCTGAATGAAGTCGGGATTGCGATCGTCTAAAGATAGACCATCAAAGGGATATTTAGAGGATTTGCCGTCTTTTTTGTTAGTAGTTATTGTCACTGCAAAAATATTTAACGCTTTGGTCATTATATAGTAGAAGGAAGAAAACTTTAACTCTCGAAGAGAGAAGGCTTTAGTTATTTCGGAAAGAAGGAAGAAGGGAGGAGATTAGTTGGGCTTTTCCTCTCCTTGTGCCTGCGCTAATCCCGATTGCCCTCCCAAAACAAGATTTTTCCTATCATTAATATGCTCCCATTCCGCAGGAATCACCGCATTAGTTTTAGCAATTGAAAACCTCCTAAACATCGAGTGCGGTTGCTATAGCAATATAATTAAATCAGAATTGGCGCAAATATTTGGTTTCTGATGTGAGCGGGCTGCTTTTGTTCGGAGGTTTTGTGCTGGTTGTCTCCACAGGAACAAAATCGGTTCCAAACAGCTAAAGCAACTGTCGCTGATGGCGGGGCGACTTTAGCCAGAAAAACACAACTGTGCCTCAAGCCGATAAGTTTCCGTTTTGGAAAATTTTATCAAATTGACGCCAGCCCTCGGGTCAATGCTAGCGATTGGTGCTGTTTACCACAATTTTAAGTAAGGTACGATCGACAATGGAGTTATGTCAGCGAGATCGAAGAACTGTATCCGGCTTCCGACACCCCACTGCGACGATGGGGTCGATCGCGCCAATCGCCTGTCAATCGATTTTAGATTTTAGAGGCGACCCCACGGATAAATGGGGGGGCTTAAGGATGTTCGATTTTCGATTTGGGATTGATTCTACGGATAAATCCGGGGGCTTGCACCATCAAGAAATTCTTGGTCAATCTGACTCTTGGAGCATCTCCAGCAGAATCTCGCTCTCGAAGCTGCCAAGAATTCACCTGAAATGTAGCCCCATATTACTCAACTGTAACAACAGGCCGCTAAATGGTTTAACGGACACCTGACAAGATATTGGCGGACAACACATGACTTTGATTCCTAGTAAACTGTCCCGCATTTAAACAGTTAACTGTTGGCTTTCCACCTCTGCCATTCCCCGACTCGGACACTCTGACCTTCTCCCCCTATCCCGCTCTGCCATAATGAGCCATTTATAGGCGTAGCAGCTTTATGTCTCTTCGCTCAACTCACCAAACATTAAATAATATCAATAAAATTTGACTTGCGGTCATAAAAAAGTTATATAAAGCTTTTTTGTGGAAGACAAATCGATTTTTTTGCTATATTGACCTGCAATTAAGATAATTATTGTGGTTAAGTGAGGATTTGAACGGATGAAAAACTTGAATTGCTGGAATAAACCCGCTGCATTGCTGGGCGCGATCGCGCTCGTAGCCGGAAGTTTGCAGGCGAATGCCATCGCTGTTGCCGCCCCATCAACATCCACTGTCAGTCAAGATGCTGAAAATATTTCCTTTGAAGATAGCGCCACGTTTCAAATAGCCCAGGCTGGCAACCTTTGCCGCAAAGTCACTCCCAAAGAAGGTTTGACGGTTCGTCAGAACCCAGACCCCAAATCCCCTAGAGTTGGCGGAGTAGCACTTAACACACAGGTAACACTGTCCCAAGGTGCTACTTCTGTTAAAGCCTCCGACGGTCGCCTCTGGATTCAAATTACCGCTCCCGTCACAGGGTATGTGGCTAGTGGCTATCCCAACGACGAAAGTAATTTAGGTTCGTGCACAATTAGTCAAACTCCTTCCCCAAGTCCCGCACCAGCGCCTGCACCGGCACCTGCACCGGCACCTGCACCTGCACCAGCGCCTGCACCAGCGCCTGCACCTGCACCAGCGCCTGCACCAGCGCCTGCACCAGCGCCTGCACCAGCGCCTGCACCGGCACCTACACCAGCGCCTGCACCAGCGCCTGCACCAGCGCCTGCACCAGCGCCTGCACCAGCGCCTGCACCAGCGCCTGCACCAGCACCAGCACCAGCAGTGGGCCCTGTAAGTCTGTGTCGCCAAGTAGAACCTCGCGTAGCGCCGAAGGGTCTAGTTATCCGCGCGGAGCCTTCAAAGACTTCTGCTGTTAAAGGCAGCGTAGCGGCTAACGGTCAAGTAACGCTTGTTCCCAATTTCCAATTAGTGAAAGATAAGAATGGAGAAGAGCGCAATTGGCTTGAGATTTCAGGCCCTGTGCCGGGATTCATCTCGGCTGGAAATTTGATTATGTGCAAGTAAACTTCTGAGTTCGATCGCTCTTTTAGTCTAAAAGAGCGATCGACACCGAAAATAGTTTTAAGATTGTCGCGCAGCAAGGGAACAACGCGGAGCCCAGACTGCTTCCTGAACTTACGCAGGAATAACTTATTTCTGCAGGCAGCCAGCGGTAGCGAATCTTTCTGGGCCTCTGTTTTTCGTCGGTAGCGTCAAGCCCTAGCTTCGTTCCTCGCAACCCACGCAGGGCGAATGAATGTAATCAAAAAGCCGATCGACCTTTCTACCTACAGAGGCCGCTTGCCCAATCTTGGTGTCCGCGATTTGGTTGACACTTGAATTGTCGGCCAATCCAGACAATTTCCCACTTATTTTGCCTGCGTCTGAGTTCGATTCTGTGTCGCATTGCAGCTACAGAATCGTCAGCTAAACCTACGACGGTTTGGACAATTACTGCTGTTTCTCGCGTGGGATATTCAACCGAAATTTGGTCGCTTTTTCTGCCTTCAGATTCTCTCTCGCTGCAAAAGAGTTGTACTGCGATATCTTTGGGGTTGGAGACGGTAATTTTGCGAGCAGCAACGAACTGTTTAGCGTTAATTGCTTCGTAGTTCGATCGGGCTGCGGGCTGCCCCATTGCTGCGATGGGAATTTGGATGCAGGCAAAAACAGCTAGGAAAAAAAGCGATCGCTTGAGTGTTGATTGGTTCATGAGGCTTCAGATTGTGCGAGAAACTTTTGTCTCCGAGATGCGAAAGCCGCCAAATCTGCCTCGGTGAATTGAGTTTGCTGCCATGAGGGGCGGGCAAGCAGTCGATCGCACCAAGCTTGAATTTTTGGATAACCGTCTATGGACACACCAACCCAAGATAGCAAGGGCACGACGGTACCGGCAACGCACTCGGCAAACGTGACACTGTTGCTAGCGAAAAAAGGGCGATCGTCCAACAAACCTTCAAAAAATGCCAGCACAGTATTGACTTTTTCCTTCGCCTTTTTTATTGCTTGAGGTTCAGGATTTCCCCAACCCATTTTTTCGCTGATGAGGGGGGAAAGGGCCGGCCCAAGTTCGTTAATCGTGACAAATTCTACCATTTTCACAACTGCCAAATCTTGCGGTTCTTTCGGGAGCATTACCGGTTCGGGATACTTCGTTTCTAGATAGTCAAGAATTGCCAGAGACTCGAAGACGGTGAAGCCATCATCGACCAAAACAGGGATGCGGTGAAAAGGATTCATTGCCACAAATTCAGACTGCAAGTGATCGCCGTCCAAGTGGATTTCTATTAATTCAAAATCGAGGTTTTTTTCTAAAAGGGCGACCCACACGCGGCGGGAGTTGGTGGAAATGGGAGTGTGATAAAGTTTCATAAATGGTGTACCTGGTTATTGAGACAATGATGTGTTAAGGATTGAGTGGTCTCGCGCTGCTGAAAATATTTAGATTTTAGTCAATTTTACACGCAAATAGGGCGATCGAACTTTGTAGGGACACGGCACTGTTAAAGGCCTCAAGAAACCGGGTTTTTGCGACAATACCTAACTCAAACCCAAAAACTCCGAAAAAACCCGGTTTCTCCACCCATGCGAAGACTCCAAGAAACCGGGTTTTTGCGACAATACCTAACTCAAACCCAACAACTCCTAAAAAACCCGGTTTCTCAACTTCACCCAAAGCCTCAACAAAAATTCCCCGTCTCAGCTATAATTAAAACCATCCTCTCCATCCCCACAAACCCGCCATGAGGCACTGGCCCCCCGGACAACAACTCCAAAACGGCAAATACATCATCGAAGCCATCCTCGGCGGCGGCGGATTCGGCGTCACCTACCGCGCCCAAAACCCCAAAGAAGGCAAAGTAGTCGCCATCAAAACCTTAAATGCTAACGTTCAAGGTAAGCCAAACTTTCAGGAATTACAAACCAAATTTCTCAACGAAGCATTATCTTTAGCCAAGTGCAGCCATCCCCACGTCGTCCAAGTTTACGAAGTATTTCCTGAAATGGTAGGAAATCTTCAATTGTGGTGCATGGTGATGGAATTAATCGACGGCACTAATTTAGCAGAATATCTCGAAGATAACGGTATTTTGTCGGAAGCGAAAGCTTTACCAATTATTCAACAAGTCGGAGGCGCCCTGAGTTTTTTTCACCAGCAAGGATTGACTCACCGCGATGTTAAACCATTAAATATTATGTTAAGACGGCGGGGTTTAGAAGCTGTTTTGATTGATTTTGGGTTGGCGCGGGAGTTAACAGTACCGGGAAAGTTGAAAAGTAGCAGTATTTTTGGTACCGAGTGTTTTGCGCCCATCGAACAGTATGAAAGACGGGCAGAAAGGGGCCCTTATACTGATGTTTATTCCTTGGCTGTGACTCTTTACTCAATGCTGACGGGTGAGTTACCTTGTCCGTCAAAATATAGAAAACCAATTGACCCTTTAATTGCGCCAAAACAAATCAATTCTAAGATTAGCGACAGGGTGAATGTGGCGATTATTAAGGGGATGGAGTTGGAACCGAACAATCGCCCGCAGTCGGTGCAGGAATGGTTGGATTTGCTGGTGCCAAAACAGGTGGTATTGCCATCACCAAAAAATAGCCCTCTGCCAGCACAAACATCTTTTGAAACGCCTCCAAAACCAGCGCATCATGAGACTACGCCGGTGATTTCAGCCGTGGGGATGGATTATATAAACTTGCGTAATTTATTGGCGGCCAAAAAGTGGAAAGAAGCCGATGAGGAAACGGCGAGAGTGATGTTGAAGGTGGCGGGTAGGGAGAAAGAAGGATGGCTGGATAGAAAAAGTATTGAAAAATTACCCTGGGAGGACTTGCGTACCATTGACAAACTTTGGGTACAATACAGCGATGGGCGCTTCGGCTTTAGTGTGCAGAATCGTATTTATCAAAGTTTGGGGGGAACTAGGGAATATGATAATGAATTTTGGCAGAAGTTTGGCGACAAGGTAGGTTGGAGAAAAAAGAACGAATGGCTGCACTACAATGACCTCACTTTTGCAGATAGAGCACCAGAAGGACACCTCCCAAGGCGTGGAAGGTCTGGGTCGGACGGTGAGGGTGGTCTAGTAGTCTCTCTTCTCTCGCGTGGAGACTTGTAGACTGTAACATCTAAGCGTTTCAGATTATTATTAACTAGATAAATTAAAGCCACTCGAATAAAATGATAGAAAAAGGTGCAACAAGTGGCAGATCTTTCAATTCCTCAAAAGCTGGCGGAAAGATTCTAAACTTATCTTATCAAAATGTTAAAATTACTGATAAAGGCGTTGCCTTAGTTGAAGCTCATGTTCGCAGATTTAATCCAGTTGGTGAAGCTGAGCTAATAATGGTAGAAAGGTTAAGAAGTATTGCCACCGAAACCCTATATTATCCTAATGCTTCGCCTCTCCTTCACAAAAATAAATCTGGTATGCGATCTATATATAGCTGTTATAATAGAGCGATACAAAATTAGCTGATTACTGGCTGATCGTGACTTCCTGGCGCACCGACGCGGTAATCGCCTCTACTAGAAATAATCGCTCGCTCAGTGACAAATTCATTGTTAATTTCACTAATTCTTGAAAAGATAAGTCTTTTGAGTTTTCTGAAAGCTTATCTTGTTCATCCAGCGAATTATTTGCATTATAACTTACAGGTTTGACTGATGTATCCCGATCTAAACTTGTCATCAGGTCGGTGTGGAGAAGTTCTAAAAATTTAATATCGTTCCCCAGGTCGGCAGCCTCATCCTCATCTGTATCTTCAATTACTTGCAAACGTTCTCGATAGGCATCAATCTGGTGCTCAATGGCTTCTATAATAAACCTTAAATCTTTAAATGATAAATTCATGATTGTTACTTTGCTACCACTAAATACTTATTCGCTAGCTTTAATGTAAAATCCCCGAAAGACGCTTTTTTGCGATTCATGTAACTCAATGTGAATGAGTCATAAAACATACGATTAATTATATTAGTAGGTTGGGTTTCCCTACTTAAACCCAACCTCCTACTAACTTATTCTATTTTACAGAAAAATGTGCCTATGAGGTGAAGTGCCTCTTGGTATTTTTCTAGAGTCATCGCTCTACTTGGCTTGAATAACCAATGACCCGGACGGTCATTCACTAATTCCAGTTCTGGGGGAATCTGAGTGCCAGGGTCTAATTTATACCAATTTTTTCCTGAGCCTGGAGTCTCAAAAGTTGATATTCCTTCTGACCTAGACATTCCTCCTGGCAGCCGTTTTTCTAAATTAAGCATAACCCATAATTCACCTTGTTGTTCGTAAACGGTAATATCCTTATTGGGTCTGACATTATCCATTCTAGGTGAACTAGCATTCCCCTGCCTATACAGGGCAATCACTGTTTTATTCATAGTAGATTTATTTTAAAAAAAATTATATAAAGATATCAGATATTATACATTATAAATATTATACGGGGCGGGCTTTAGGGCCCGCCCCGTCAAACGATCGACTATCGATTAGTAATCGAAGTCGCCGCCGCCCATGCCGCCGCCAGCGCCTGCAGCAGCGCCATCCTTCGGTTCAGGCTTGTCAACGACGATGCACTCGGTTGTCAGCACCATACCAGCAATAGATGCGGCATTTTGCAGAGCAGAACGAGTCACCTTCGCGGGGTCAACGATACCAGCTTCAAACATATCGACAAACTCATTTGTCGCTGCGTTGAAACCAACGTTGAACGGCTTTTCTTTGACGCGCTCAGCAATCACAGCGCCATTCAAACCAGCATTTTCAGCAATCCGCTTCAGAGGAGCAGCCAGAGCCCGTGCCACAATCAATGCACCGGTCAATTCTTCGCCCTTGAGAGTGCTATTAGCCCACTCTTCCAATTGAGGAGTCAGGTGAGCCAAAGTTGTACCGCCGCCAGGAACAATTCCTTCTTCGACAGCAGCTTTGGTTGCGTTGATCGCATCTTCCAAACGCAGTTTGCGATCCTTCATTTCTGTTTCGGTAGCCGCGCCGACTTTGATGACTGCGACGCCGCCAGCCAATTTGGCCAAACGTTCTTGCAGCTTTTCTTTGTCGTAGGAAGACTCGGTTTCGTCCATTTGACGGCGAATTTGTTCGCAGCGAGATTTGACTGCGACTTCGTTACCTTCGGCAACAATTGTGGTGCTGTCTTTGGTGATGGTGACGCGGCGAGCTTTGCCGATTACTTCCAGCTTGGTGTTTTCCAGTTTCAAACCGGCATCTTCGGTGATCAGTTGACCGCCGGTCAATACGGCGATATCTTCTAACATGGCTTTGCGTCGATCGCCAAAACCAGGTGCTTTAACAGCAGTCACGTTCAACACACCGCGCAGTTTGTTGACAACGAGGGTAGCTAAAGCTTCTTTCTCAATGTCTTCTGCAATGATCAACAGCGGGCGGCCGGAACGGGCTACTTGTTCGAGCACTGGTACTAAGTCTTGTACCAAGCCGATTTTCTTGTCTGTCAGCAAGATGAAGGGTTCTTCGAGAATCGCTTCCATCCGTTCGGTGTCGGTGACAAAGTAGGGAGAAATGTAGCCTTTGTCGAAGCGCATCCCTTCGGTGATTTCCAATTCGGTGGTCATAGACTTCCCTTCTTCCAGGGAAATAACGCCTTCCTTGCCCACCTTGTCCATTGCGTTGGCAATCATTTGGCCGACTTCATCGTCGTTACCAGCAGAGATGGAGCCGACTTGAGCGATGGCTTTGGAATCTTCTACTTGTTTGGCGTGTTCGGCAATTTTTTCTACCAAAAACGTGGTTGCTTTGTCAACACCGCGCTTGAGGGCGATCGCATTTGCGCCGGCTGCTACGTTACGCAGACCTTCTTTGACCATGGCGTGAGCCAAAACGGTAGCTGTTGTGGTACCGTCGCCTGCTGCGTCGTTGGTTTTGGAAGCTGCTTGACGGATCAGGGCAACGCCTGTATTTTCTACGTGGTCTTCTAGTTCGATTTCTTTGGCGATGGTAACACCGTCATTGACGATTTGAGGAGCTCCGAATTTCTTTTCGAGAACCACGTTACGGCCTTTGGGGCCGAGGGTTACGGCCACTGCTTCGGCCAAAATGTCCATACCGCGTTCGAGGGCGCGACGTGCATTTTCGTTGTAGATGATACGCTTAGCCATAGTTTTTGGGGATGAGAGGGTTTGAGATTTTGGATGGGGGATGATGGATTTTAGTCATTTGTCCCGTGTCATTAGTTGTTTGGCGGCGTTCGCTTTAAACTAATGACTGATGACTAAGGACTAAGGACTGATGACTAATGATTATTAGTTAACGATCGCCAGAATGTCTTTTTCTGCAAGCAAGACGTATTCGTCTGTGCCGAGTTTGATGTCGGTGCCGGCGTACTTCGAGTAGAGAACTTTGTCGCCGACTTTGACTTCCATTTCAATGCGGGTGCCGTCGTCATTGCGCTTGCCGGGGCCCACGGCCGCGACTTCGCCTACTTGGGGCTTTTCCTTAGCTGTGTCGGGCAGAAGGATGCCGCCGGCGGTTTTTTCTTCGCTAGCGCTTACTTTTACGAACACGCGCTCGCCTAACGGTTTAACGGTAGAAACACTCAGTGATACTGCTGCCATAAATAAATCTCCAGATTACAGATTGTCGTCAGTCGTCAGGGGTCACGATGAAAGCAACAGCGGACTACTTACAACTGACATATTAGCACTCTCGACTCCTGAGTGCTAATTTAGCTCTAGAAAGGGGCGATCGCAACTTAGTTGTCAGTACGGGTTCCCGAACCGAGCATGAGTTGAGGGGAAGGAGAGGGGGGAGTGCAGGGCTGTTTCATTCTCCAAAAAACGAGGATTTTGTAGGGGTAGTGCCCCCGTGCCTACCCTCCCCACCGACGATTTTTCGGTTATTTCATAGGTAGGGGCAGCCACGGGGGGCAGCCCCTACAAGAGAATGAAACCGCCCTGGGAGTACAGGCTGTGGTGATGACTTTAGACCGCTAACCAATTACTTTTGATTGATGAATAAAATGACAGAAAATAACGAGGAATCTTGCAGCCAAGGCTTGAGCGCTTGCGTCCAAAGCCTGGGAATCGCTCAAATCGAGCGGCATATTTTTATCTGTGCCGACCAAACCGTGCCCAAGTGCTGCGATCGGCAAACAAGTCTGGAGGCGTGGAATTACTTAAAAAAACGCTTGCAAGAATTGGGCTTGGACAAGCCAAGTGCCACTCGACCAACCTGCGTCTTTCGCACGAAAGCCAATTGCCTGCGAGTGTGCGCGTCTGGCCCGATTATGGTAGTCTATCCAGACGGAGTGTGGTATCGCGACGTTACTCCACCCGTCATTGAGAGAATTATTCAGGAACATCTTCTAAACTCAAAAGTCGTTCAAGAATACGCTTTCTTGACTCATCCTTTGCCAGTGCCTGCTGAGGCGGAGCAAAACGTCTAATTATAGCGCTGTTAAAGTACATGGGTATAATTAAAGGTTAAATTTAAGGTTAAGGGTGAGAATTTGAGACAGTTTGGCTTGCGGGCGATCGCACCTGCTACAGCTCCATAAAACTGTAGTTAGGTTCTTGTCTTCCCTGTGTGGCTTCCCGTGTTCCTGGTGTTTCTCAAAAGGTACACAAAAAAAATCGATCGGAGGAACTGAGAAATTTTTGCACAAAATTTCTCAGTGGCAGACACTCAGGAGGTTGCCAAACTACACTAGAAACAGTTAAATACGTAAGTAGGGAGTCTGCTTAAATTTCTCTATATCAGAAGTATCATTTAAAACCGGGGCATTGACCTGAAATTGAACCGATCGAGATTAAATATTTAACTTGCGCTCTGTTAGGCAATCTCCAATCAATCAAGGCTGATCTTGACAGGGCGATCGTCCATTACTGGTTTTGGCTGCGTTCCAGGTCGTAAGACACTCACAAACAGCCGTCGATTACAGGTTGGGAAGCGGTAATACCCGCCCCGCTTTCCCTCACCGCCATCCCTTCAGTCGATCGTCGTCCTCCACTCCCAGCCGGGTGGCGGGGGACTGACCGAAAAAACAGAAGTGAAAACAAGGAAGTATGCGGGATACTTTAGCGGGAATAAACATGACAAAGGACAATAATTCAGGAGAACAAAAACGGCTGATGCTGGTTGACGACGACCCCAATTTGATCTTGCTGGTCAAGGACTACTTGGAGTTTCGGGGTTACAACGTCATTACAGCAGAAAACGGCAGAGACGCTCTGGAAAAACTAGAACAAGAAGTTCCCGACTTGATGATCTGCGACGTGATGATGCCGGAAATGGACGGCTACACTTTAGTCAAACACATCAGAGAAGACCCTCGCACGAGCTGGATTCCGGTTCTTTTCTTGTCCGCAAAAGGTCAAAGTTCAGACCGAGTAAAAGGCTTGAGCACTGGGGCTGACGTTTATATAGTCAAGCCTTTTGAACCAGAAGAACTGGTGGCCCAAGTGGAATCTTCTCTGAAAGCTGCATCCCGCTTGATTAGCCACTCAAATCCCGGTATGGACAGTGGCCCAAAAATTAAGGCGCGCCGCAATGTCGAATTGACTCCCACTGAGTTAAAGGTCGTACAGTTGCTAGCGCAGGGTATGGCAAACCGCCAGATCGCAGACGTGATGAATGTCAGCCAGCGGACAATCGAAAGCCACGTCAGCAATATGCTGGGCAAAACAGGTCTGCACAACCGGACAGAGTTAGCTCGCTGGGCTCTTGAAAGCAAAAAGGCTTGAGCTGAGGTAGTCTGCGCTATGAAATCAGGGGAGCAAAATCTACTGCTATGCGCTTCGGTATGCCTGCTTGGCTGTAGGGCGGTGGGCACGGTAGTTTGAAGGCGCCATTAACCTTGACACGGCAGCCGGTATTAAGTTACTGGGCGTATAGTTTGTGAGGGCCCCTCGCTCAAATGCAAGCAGGGTTAAAAGAGCCCTCTGGCGGTAGAGCCGAAAATATGAAATACTGGGGAGATGGAGTTTTCTGAAGTCTAATCTATTGCCTCAGTTAGCTCCATGTTGCTAAAATGTGATATTTAGATTAACTTCTTTCTACAATTATTAGGTCTAAGTTTCTATGACAAACTTAATGAACCGCCTTTCTATTTTTGTGGACGGGAACAATATGTTCTACGCTCAACAAAAGAACGGTTGGTTTTTTGATCCTCGCAGGGTGCTCGAATATTTCAAAACTTCGCAGCCGAATGTCATCTTGATCAATGCTTTCTGGTATACGGGTCTGAAAGATCCCCAAGATCAAAGGGGATTTCGAGATGCTTTGATCAGTCTGGGTTACACGGTTCGCACTAAAATTCTTAAGGAATATTACGACGATGCTTCGGGCAGATATTCTCAAAAGGCTAATTTAGACATAGAAATTGTGGTTGATATGTTTAATACCGTGGATCAATACGACCAAGTTGTGCTGTTTAGCGGGGATGGGGATTTTGAGCGGGCGATCGAGCTGCTCCGCTCGAAAAATACTCATATTACTGTGGTATCAACCGAAGGAATGATTGCTAGAGAGTTACGAAATGCTACAGATAGGTATATAGACCTAAATGAAATTAGGGAACATATCGAGAAGATGGATTATTAGTCAGTAGTTATTAGTCGTTAGTCATTAGTCGTTAGTCATTAGTCATTAGTCAGTAATTATTAGTCATTAGTCAGTAATTATGGGTTATGGGTTATTAATTATTCGTTATTGGCGCGAAACACGGGATTGGTGTCCCCGCCCAAAAACGCATACTTGCTTTCCGATTGGAGGCGCCAGTAGCCCAAAATTTTAGACTAAGGTTCAAGTTCCCAGATTCATCTGTGGAGTAAATCTAAAATCTAAAATCTAAAATCTAAAATTGACTGACTGGAGGCTAAAATCCAGAAAAACGGACAAGTAAAAATCAGGAAAACACTTTTTAGAGCTATGAAAACTCAACCAAGTCAAGACCGGATTATTATTTTCGATACGACTTTGCGGGACGGAGAACAATCTCCGGGTGCATCTCTGAATGTGGATGAAAAGCTGACGATCGCTCGCCAGTTAGCGAGATTGGGCGTAGATGTGATTGAAGCGGGTTTCCCTTTCACCAGCACGGGAGATTTCGAGGCAGTCCAAAAAATAGCCCGATCGGTTGGCACAGAAAATGGACCGACAATTTGCGGTTTAGCGAGGGCGAGAAAGGAGGATATTAAAACAGCAGCCGAGGCTCTGAAACCCGCGGTAAATTCGCGAATTCATACGTTTCTGGCTACGTCCGATATTCACTTGGAGTATAAGCTGAAAAAGACGCGGGCTGAGGTTCTGGAAATTGTGCCGGAAATGGTAGCTTACGCTAAGTCTTTTGTGGATGATGTGGAGTTTTCGCCGGAAGATGCTTGTCGTTCGGAACCGGAGTTTTTGTATCAGGTTCTAGAACGAGCGATCGCAGCGGGTGCAACTACTGTTAATATTCCCGATACTGTCGGTTACACGACTCCGAGCGAGTTTGGGGCTTTGATTCGGGGAATTAAGGAAAATGTGCCGAATATCGATCGCGCAATTATTTCAGTTCACGGTCACAATGACTTAGGATTGGCGGTTGCTAACTTTTTGGAAGCTGTGAAAAATGGCGCCAGACAGTTAGAATGCACGATTAACGGGATTGGTGAACGGGCGGGAAATGCAGCTCTGGAAGAGTTGGTAATGGCGCTTTACGTGCGGCGCCAATATTATAATCCGTTCTTGGGCCGGTCTGCAGATTCTGAGGAACCGCTGACTAATATTGACTCGCGCCAAATTTACAAAACTTCGCGCTTGGTTTCCACTTTGACGGGGATGTTGGTGCAGCCAAATAAGGCGATTGTCGGCGCAAATGCTTTTGCTCACGAGTCGGGAATTCACCAAGACGGGGTGCTGAAAAATAAGCGGACATACGAGATTATGGATGCTGAGTCGATCGGCTTGACGGAAAATCAAATCGTCTTGGGAAAATTATCCGGCCGCCACGCATTTCAGACTCGCTTGAAAGAGTTGGGTTTTGAAATGGCCGACGATGAGCTAAATAAGGCTTTTGTCAAGTTCAAAGATTTAGCGGACAAGAAAAAAGAGATTACTGATTGGGATTTAGAAGCGATCGCCAATAACGAAGTGCACCAAGCACCGGAACTGTTCCGGTTAGAATTGGTACAGGTTTCTTGCGGTGACAAATCGCGGCCGACAGCAACGGTCACAGTGCGGAATCCGGCGGGCGAAGAATTGACCGATGCTGCGATCGGCACTGGGCCTGTGGATGCGATTTACAGGGCAATTAACCGGGTGGTAAACGTACCCAACGAGTTGATCGAGTTTTCTGTACAATCGGTAACAGCGGGCATAGATGCGATCGGCGAAGTAACAATTCGCTTGCGGCACGAAGGCAAAGTATTTTCCGGTCACTCAGCAAATACCGACATTATCGTAGCGTCCGCAGAAGCATACATCAGCGCTTTAAATCGCCTGTATCAGGCATTGCAGCATAGTGCTGAAAAATCTTCGGAACAGCCAACTACGATCGCAAATCAAGTTGTTGCAAAAGCACAGCGCTGATAAATTTATTGTCAGCCATTTTTCTTGAAACCAACCGCAGACGAACCCAGATCGAAGCAGATAAATCTCAATTAATCTGCCTTAATCCGGGTTTATCTGCGGTTTAAAATTACTTTTTTTACTAATAACCAAATCTTCAAAAATGCAAGACGAAACTTTAAAAAAAGAGCGGCAATTCCACGATGCTTGGGCATCCACAATCGATATTGACGGCATTCGAGTTAATGATTACTTTGAAGCTTGTACCGCCCCAGAAAATAGATTTATCGTCCAGCAAATGGGCGATATTACAGGAAAACGCCTGTTAGATTTAGGCTGCGGCGCGGGAGAAAATAGCGTTTATTTTGCTAAAAAAGGCGCCAATTGTGTCGCGACAGACTATTCTCAGGGCATGGTAGAAGTTGCTCTGAAATTGGCTGAGAAAAACGGCGTCAAAATAGACGGCTGCACGGTGAATGCAATGGCTATAGATTTCCCGGACAATAGTTTTGATATTGTTTACGCTTCTAATTTGCTGCACCATTTGCCGGAACCTGAAAAGGCAATTCGCGAAATGCACCGCGTGCTAAAACCTGGGGGTAAAGCTTGTTTTTGGGACCCGATGAAGCACAATCCGGTGATTAATGTTTACCGTAGGATGGCTACTGAGGTGCGGACGGAGGATGAAACTCCTCTGGATATTAATATTGTGAATTGTGTTAAGTCTTTGTTTTCGGAGACGGCTTACGATACGTTTTGGCTGACATCGCTTTGGATATTTTTACGCTTTTATTTGATCGAAAAAGTGCATCCCAATGAGGAGCGTTATTGGAAAAAGATTATCATTGAACAAGAGAGATTGAAACCGGAATATTCTAGGTTAGAAGGGTGGGATGGCTTTTTGAAGAAGTTGCCTTTGATGAAGCGCTTGGCTTGGAATTTGGCTGTGGTGGCAACGAAGTAATTAAAAGAAGTACAATAAGTCAAAGCATTTAATTAAGAGGCTAATTATGCCAGAAACTATTACTGCTATCTACGAAAATGGGGTTTTGCGTCCCTTGAGTCCTTTGTCATTGAATGATGGGGAAACTGTGCAGATCAAAATTGTAACGGAAGTGTTGCCGGAAGAACTCAAGGGCGATCGCGAAAAGTCGATGATTAAGATGCTTGTAGAGGGGGTGCGTTTGCCAAAGAAACAGGGTAAGCTCGATCGGGCAGAATTAATCAAGCGCGCGCAGCAGTGGCGCGAATTGATGCAAAAAATGGAACCGCTACCAGGTAAGCCTATTTCAGAAATCGTTATCGAGGATCGTGGCCCGTGGTAAATGCTTATTTTCTGGATACTAGCGCTTTAGTCAAACGATACGTGCCTGAAAAAGGCAGTGAGTGGATTTTATCGATTACCGATCCTGCTACAGATAACCATTTAGCTATTAGCCAGATTACTTGGGTGGAGGTACACAGCGCTTTTGCACGCCGTCTGCGGGATAGAAGTTTGTCTGCGGAGCGTTTTGATTTAATTGTGCAAAAAGTTAGGGAGGATTTTGAAAATGAATACCGAGTCATAGATGTCGATCAAACTTTGATAGAAACAGCCACCGAATTGGTGATGCAACATCCACTGCGGGCTTATGATGCTGTGCAATTGGCGGCTGCTTTGCGCGTTCAATATATTTTAACATCCATACCAGAAAATCAACTAATTTTTGTTTCGGCGGATAACAGATTGCTGGAGATTGCTCGTTCGGCAGGCTTGGCTATTGATAATCCTAATAATTATCAGTAATCAAGATGTTTGTAGTGAGGAATGCAAGTCTCCCTAAAAATCATAGGACTAAAGTCCTCACTACAAACTAATTTTAGTGCGATCGTTATTTAGAGAATTTCTTTCAAAGTTTTAACTAAGATTTGATTCTGTTCCTCCGTACCTACACTAATCCGCAATTTGTCTTCTAATCGCGGCTGATTGAAGTATCGAATCAATATTCCCCGTACTTTCAGTGTTTGATAAATTATTTCTGCATCGCCGTTTGGTGGCCTAACTAACAAAAAGTTGGTTTGCGAAGGCCAAACGTCAAAGCCTAATTCCTTGAAGCTAACGGCTAGTTTTGCTCGCGAAGCCTTAATCTTTTCGGCGTTGGCTATTTTGTGATCTTGATCTGCGATCGCAGCCGCCCCCACTGCATAGGCTAAAGCATCCACATTATAGCTGTCTTTGATTTTATTTAATTCTGCCAGCAGCGCCGGATTTGCTATGCCAAAACCCAGCCTCAATCCTGCCAGGGAATAACCTTTTGAAAGCGTCCTCAAAACTATAACATTACTGTACTTTTTTGTCAAAAACAAAGCATTTTCCTCGGCGAAATCTACATAAGCTTCGTCGATGACAAGAATGCCCGATAACTCTTTAGCCAGTTTCTCCAAATCTGCAACAGATATGGCTGTTCCCGATGGACTGTTTGGCGAAGCTATAAATGTCACTGCACCCTGGGCTGCTATTAGCAAATCGACGGGTAACTTGTAGTCATCGGGATAAGGAACTTCCACAAACTTTGCATCTTGAATTTCTGCCAAAGTGCGGTACAATACATAGGTTGGCGCGGGACAAACAATCTGTTTCCCAGATTCGCCCACAGCGCGAACTATCAAATTTAATAAATCGTCGCTGCCGTTACCTACAACAATCCAATCGTCAGCAACTCCCAAAACTTGACTAGCAGCAATGCGGAAAAGTTTGCCAGTCGGATCTGGATAGCGGCGCAGCATTTCTCCGTCTATTTCCTGAAGCACTTTTAAGGCTTTGGAAGAAGGCGGATAGGGATTTTCATTAGAATTTAGTTTAATAATTTTTGTGCCTAGCGGGGGCTGTTCCCCCGGCACATAGCCAGACATTTCGTGGATGTTTTTGCGAAAGTAATTCATCTATTATCTGCGTTAATCTGCGTTAATCTGCCTGCATCTGCGGTTAAAAATATCATATCAAACAATTAGTGACTATCCGCGTTATACCCAAATCAAGTAACTTTTGCATATCCGCTCGAGCGTCCACCGTCCAGGCCACAATGTCAACTCCCTGACTCCGGCTTTCTTGAATTAGTGCGGGGTTTTCCAGCAACACGCGATACAGACTGCTAATCAAATTATCCCGATGCGCCACAACTTGAGCTAATTGAGTTTTGTATGCTTCTAGATTAGCAACAATATGTCCGATCGCCAAATCGCCAGATAGCCGCCGCACTTGTTCCAGAAATCCATCGTTAAAGGAAGTAATAACGCATTTATGTTGGAGCTCTGCGCCCTTCAAAGTGTTGACAAAATCCGCGACATCTGAATCAGACCACTCGCAGTGCGGCTTGACATCAAAGTAAAGAAATTTGTCAACATTTTTGAGGATAGCTAATGATTCTTTTAAGGTAGGAATTTTTTGTTGTGAAAATTCATCGCTAAACCATTTTCCCGCATTAAGTGTCTGCAATTGGGACAGAGTTTTTTCCCTAACTTTGCCAGAAACTCCAGTTATTCTATCCAGTGTTGCGTCATGAAAAATCACTGGTACGTTGTCGGCGGATAGCTGGATGTCAAATTCGATCGAATGAGCGCCACGGGCGATCGCCAGTTCAAAAGCTGCTAAAGTATTTTCGGGGGCGATCGCCGAAAATCCCCGATGTGCGATAATTTCTAAATTCACTGTCTTGTGCCCTCTAAAAAATCTGCCACAGTTTGATTAAAAGTTTCCGGTTCAGTCAAAAAAGACCAGTGATTCCCCGGTACTTTGGCAACGGTAAGATTTTTCAAGTATCTATGGTATGGCTGCATTTGCCAAGCCATGCGATTTACGCCTTTTTCCGGCTGTACAAACAAAGTTGGTATCTCAATATTTTCAGTTAAACCGGCAACTTTCATCACTTCTGCGAATATCTGATTTCTGGCTGCAATCGCAAATTTACTGCCCCAATTTCCGTCGGATTTTTGTTCGATTTGCTGTTGGAATACCATTTGCTGCACATCACTCCAATCTGCGAATTCTCCCGATTGTTTAGCTGCTGCTTCTGCTTGGGATAAAGTCGCAAACGGGCCCACACATTTGAGACAGTCTAATTTTCGGTAAACAATTGGCAGGGTGAGTTTCATCGCCGCGGGCATTTTGGTGATGAAGATGGGGTCTACTAAAATCATACTGCAAAAGCGATCGGGATTTTGCCTCGCCCAAATCGGTGCTAGTTTTCCCGTCCAAGAATGTCCTAAAATGTGGGCGTCTGGCCAGTTGAGATGTGCCATCAAAGCTTCTAAATCTGCGATCGCACTTTCAAAAGTATAGCCTGTTTTCGGTTGGCTACTTTCTCCGTGACCGCGCATATCGGGCGCTACAATATGATAGCGGTTGGACAAGTAATTGCCCAAGCTAGTCCAGACACACGCACTATCTGCTAAACCGTGCAGCAGCAGCAAACGCGGAACTTTTTCTTCCCCTGTTTCTGGTTGCCATTCTAGATAGGAAAGTTCGATTTCTGGTAATTGCAAAGTCTTACGAGTTGGCATGATTAGGGTGTTTTATAGTTGGATAAATTTTATTTCACCTCATTTATAGTATTTTTATGAACAGGCAAGATGCCTGTTCCACAAAGAGTGAATTTTCTTGTAATTTTTTCATAAGCAGGCAATATCCCTGTTCACAAAGAATAATTTTTCTTGTGGGTGGGTGGGCTGGGCTTCTAGCCCGCCCTTCGGACTTAACCTTTGCCCTTCAAACTCAACAAGATAAACTGAGTTTTCTGCGCTTCATCAAAATTGTCATCGCTGACCAAAACTAGACTCTGGCTGCCATCTGGCAAGCGCGGGCCAAGGGTCATCCCCTCTAAATTGTACAGCGGAATTCCGAGTTCGCTTAAGTCTAGGAGCAACTTTTTCTTAACAGGTTCCACCGCCACTCGCCCTTTAAAACTCTGGATTCTCGAAGTATCTGTAGCCGCCCCAACCGCTACTTGATAAATCCTAGCGCTGTATCCCGACAGCCCAAAAGAACGTTCTAAACTCAGAATCTGACCGCCACCGACAGTTACTAATTCTGTTAAACCGTTCAAAATAGTCATGGGAACTTGGTCGAGATTGTAAAGATTTTCTGAGACCAATTGCGGCGTTTTATCGACTATTATATAATGTAAAAGACGCAGTTTACTTGCCTGTTCAGGGTCTAAATCTTGCATTAACGGGGCTTCCGTAGCTGCGAACAAACGAAACGGATCGAGACCGCCCGGACTAAAGGTTTCTGGGTCGATGGTTAAAGATTCAAAACCTAAATTGTCCACCACTCCTTGCTGCTGTTTTTCATCGCTGGCATCGGGAATATAGCGCTTTGGTATCGGCAATTGTCCCCGCATTTGCCCTGTTTTGAGGTCAAATTCTCCGAGAAAAGGAGGGATGCCCACATGAGTAACACCTTCGCTGGCGACAAATACTGAGTTGCGGGGAGAAAGGGCGATGCCTTCGGGATTGATGGAACCCCAAGAGAAGGTTTCACCGTCTGCTTTTTTGAGGGAGGTAACGCCTTCAACGGTAACTTTTTTCAGGCGAATATTTGCTGGGTCACTTGATGTGAGGTCGAGTCGGAGACTGTAAAATCTGGCTTCTCCGTTTTCGCTGGGGTCGTCGGAAAGAGCGTAAAAACGATAAGCTTTGGAAGTGACTGCACTAATACCTTTGGGGTCGTAGGTAATTCCTGACAAACCGCCGACTGGTACTCCTTCAAAATTCATTTTTGGCAATTGGTACTCGCCCAAAAATTCTAGGGACATTTCTGGAAAAGAGCGGTCTTTTGCAACTGCGGGAGGGGGGGCGCAAGCTGTACAAACAGTTAAGAGAATTAGGGCTAGACTGAATAATCGTAAAATACGTTGGCGAAGCCCTGGAAGAGGATCGCCCAACGCATTGAAATGAAAACAATTGCTCAGTGCGGTAAAATTTATTTTGTTGCTCTTGTTGAACAGTTTGCTTTTGTGCCATCTTTGTGACATAATTTATACCGTTTTGTAGATATGCAAAACTTGATGTTTCCAGAAAAGATGCCGAATCGCGGCAACAAAATTTTAAGAATAAGCAGTTCTGTGCCAATTGGGTGCTTGCTTTTCTTGTGGCTGTGTGCTGGTTCTATTGCTAGCGCCCAAACTAATCCACCAGGTCTCGATCAATTTTCCCCTAATCCTCTAGAAATTACCACACCCGATCCCCTAGCTCCCGCTAACGAATCTTTGAGCAACACTCAGCGGGACGAACTGACAGCGGCTTTGGAAGAGTTAAACTTAGAAGCAGCGGCTAAACTGCAAGCTGGAGACGGCGCGGGTGCTTTTGAAATTTGGTTCCGAGAATTGCGGCTGCGGAGGTATCTGGGCCCGGCGGCGGAAATTGCTGCTTTGAGTCGGGTGGGAAGTGTTGCTTGGAGTAACGGTAAAAACCTCGAACTACAGCTTATTACTAAACGGTTGCAAGCAATTCAAAAACAAGTCAAATCTCAAGTACCACTTAATACTGAGTTGCTTCCCGCCTTCGCTGCGGCTTTTCAGCAGGTGCGCGCTAAAGGCCCGACTGTAGAAGTTTACCAAGAAATTCTCGAAAATGCGCGCCAAAACCAAGATATATTGGCTCAAGGTCAGATTTTGAAGGCGATCGGGCTTATTCATATCAATTGGTTGAGTTACGATAAAGCGGCTCCCGTGTATGAGGAATTGGCAACTTTAATTCAGGAAAACCGCGATTTATTTGCTGCTAATTCTGCTGTGGCAACTTCTGCTGTAGTTGCGGGAAACGGTGCGCCACCACAGCCTGTAACTCCTCCAACTGAGGTAGATACTCTCAGACAGTTGGCCTACGTTTACCAGCAGTCGAAACAACCCCTAAAGGCGATCGCAGCCAGGGAAAAACTAGCATCAGTGTATGTCAACCTGCAAAATCCCAGCGCTATACCACCGCTCAAAATTGCGATCGCCAGCGATTACGAAACCATAGGTCAAATCAATTTAGCCGCTCAATACTATCAGGAAGCCTACAATTTAGCCGTCCCCATTCAACAGTATGCCCAAGCTAGTGAAGCTTTAGATAAATTAGCATTACTTTATCGATCGCAAAAGCAGTGGGAGCCTACTTTGCGGATTTATCAAATGCAGTTGCTGTTAGAAGAGCGGGCTTACAATTTCTACGGATTGATGAACGCTTACGACAATCTCGGTCAAGTTTATCAAGAGATGAAGGCTTACGATAAAGCTTTGGAATCCTATCAAAAAGGGTTGGACGTGGCTAAAAGATTGGGACACAGACAAGAGTATTTTGCTAAGAAAATTCAAAAAGTTAACAAGCAATTGCAAAGAACTTCGTAGTTGTCAGCCGACAATAATTCCAATTTGCAATGTGAGTAATTTTAATGCAGTAAGGTGTGCAATGCACACCTTACAAAAATACTTTTGACTGGTAAGTTTCTCGCGAGATAGAATAATATACTACATCTGTTTCGTAGTAATGAGCATTTTTTTCATATTTCATGCCAACTTTCTGTATCACCCGCTGGGAGGCGATATTTTCTGGGCGGGCGATCGCAACTATTCTCTCCAACTTTAATATTTTAAATCCATAGTTGAGACTAGCAAAAGATGCTTCTGTCGCCAATCCTTGATTCCAATAAACTTTGTCTAGCGCATAGCCCAGCTCAACTTCCGGTGTCTGATCCAGAAAAGCCAGTCCGCAGCGACCAATCATTTTACAGTCTATTTTATGTACTAAAGCCCACATTCCGAAGTTGTTTTGTTCCCAACGTTTGAGCATGGTATGAATGGCAATTTCTGTTGCTTCTCTTGTTCTAACTCCTGTGAGGTATTTCATTGTTTCCGGATCGCTGTAGATGCGGTACAGATCGTCTAAGTCCTCTGGCCTAAATTGTCTCAGATACAATCTGGCTGTCTCTATTTCTTGCATAAGTTATACCCAAAAAGGCTAATACACTTTCATTGGGACGACGGTGAAATGTAAAATCAATTTCTTCAATGCAGTGAACTGCATTTTGAAAACCCAGCATTTGACCAGCAAATAAAACCAGTGGCCAACTCTATGTCTAAAGGCATAAAGTGGCAAGTAGCGGGTATCCGCTGTTGTAATAAATACGGGTGACAGAGCGCTGTCAGGTTGGATAATTTGCTGGATCTGCACAATATTTCCTCATTTGACTGACTCTATTTGCTACAATTATTAGTTGGATATATTGTACAGCTTTTTTGCTCAAAGCTGAGCGAACTGATCTCGCCCGCCCGCCCTACAAGCCGCGCAGCGAAAAAAAAGCTCGATATCCTCACAAAAAGCCGCCGAATTTAGCAGCATAATAGCTTCTGCAATCTAAAATCTAAAATCTAAAATCTAAAATCGGATGACCCTTTCCTCACCAGTAGCAGACACCAAAAACAAATCCGGCCAGGAAACAGACTGGCGGTTATTCATGAGGTTGGCATCTTATGCAACCCGCAGCAAACGCTTGCTGATTATTTCGATCGCACTATTAGTACCGCTAGCAGTCTCAGGAGCAATTCAACCCATTCTCATCGGACAGGCAATTTCGGTAATTCGCTCGGAACCTACCTACGAATTCTTGCGGGGAGTGCCTTTATCTGCTGCCTTGAATATTTTGGCTATTTTGCTCATGCTAACTATAACACTTAGATTAGCACTGCAATCACTTCAAGGCTATTTAGTCACGAAAGTAGGGCAAATAATTACTACAGATATTAGAAATGATTTGTTCGCCCACGTCACATCGCTAGCAGTGAGATTTTTCGATCGCACTCCTGTCGGTAAACTGATGACTCGCCTCACCAGCGATGTGGAAGCTTTGGGAGAGGTTTTCTCTTCAGGGGCGATCGGCATTGTCAGCGATTTATTTTCAATTTTAGTAATTGCCATTTTCATGTTTACCATGCAGTGGCAACTAGCTTTAATGTTGGTCCTGATGATGATACCAATTACCGCAGTCATCATTTATTTCCAGTACCAATATCGCATAGCAAATTACAATACCAGAGAAGAACTTTCCGAACTAAACGCCCAACTGCAAGAAAACCTGACTGGTATTGGGGTAGTGCAGCTATTCCGCCGCGAAAGATTCAACTCCCAATTGTTTCGCGTCACCAATAAACGCTACATTAAAGCAGTTGACAAAACTATATTTTACGACTCAGCCGTATCTGCGACATTAGAATGGATTGCTTTAGTGGCGATTGCAGCAGTTTTGTGGATGGGCGGTCAAAGGGTTTTAGCTGGTAATCTTAACTTCGGTACTCTCTCGGCATTCATTTTATTTGCTCAGCGTCTCTTCGATCCGCTGCGGCAATTTGCTGAGAAATTCACTGCAATTCAAGCAGGATTTACCGCTGTAGAACGCATTAGCGATATTCTCAACGAACCGATCGAAATTAAAGATCCAACTAGCGGGAAGAAGGAAGAAGGAAGAGAGAAGAAGGAAGAAGGAAGAGGGAAGAGGGAAGAAGGAAGAAGGGCAGGTTATTCACCGTTGTTTATAACTGGACATCCAGAGGCAACGGCTTACAACTTGTCTCCGTTCGATCGCGAATTGGCAGATAATCCTCCAAATCCACCAAGTTCAGAATATCGTTTATTGCCCAACAATCCCCCATCACCCCCCGCCAACCCCCCCAAGCTTCGGGGGGGAGAAAATGCTAAATCCCAGAATTCAGAATCGGGAGAAATCCAATTTGACAACGTGTGGTTTGCTTACAAACAAGACGAATATGTCCTGCAAAATCTCAATTTCACCATCAAATCCGGCGAAAAAGTAGCATTAGTTGGCCCCACGGGTGCGGGCAAAAGTTCGATTATCCGTCTTCTCTGTCGCCTTTACGAACCTAGCCGAGGACGGATTCTGGTTAATCATGTGGATATTCGGGATTTGCCTCAAGCAGAGTTACGCAGGCACATAGGCGTGATTATCCAAGATGGCTTTCTATTTGCTGGTGACGTGAAGAGCAATATCAGCCTGGGAGAAAGTTACTCGATTGAGGAAATTCAAGCAGCAGCAGAAAAGACAAATGTTGCCCGTTTAATCGAACAGTTGCCTCAAGGTTATGACACGCAATTGCGGGAACGGGGAACCAATCTTTCGGGGGGACAAAAGCAATTATTAGCGTTTGCTCGCGCGGCCATCCGCAATCCCAGTATCTTAGTTCTAGACGAGGCAACTGCTAGTTTGGATGTGGGGACGGAAGCTTTAATTCAAGAAGCTCTAGAGCGTTTGATGGCGGACAGAACGGCGATAATTATTGCCCACAGGCTCTCGACTATCCGAAATGTCGATCGTATTTTAGTGCTCAAACGCGGCCAATTAGTAGAGTCTGGTAGCCACGAAGAGTTGTTGCAGCTAGAAGGTTTGTATGCCAGTTTGTACAAGTTGCAAATGCTGGGAAGTTAATATCTGAAGGAAGGCACGACACGGATTTTGACACGGATACACGGATGAATTATCGATAAGAGGGAAAATTATCCGAATACCCAGATACCCGAATTCTTGAAGAAGTCGGGTATCTCAAAGAATCTAAAATCTAAAATCGCAAATCTAAAATCGTCTCACTTGCCTGAAATCATTTTACCCAGGGTCTCCGGCAAGTGGATTATATGTTGGAAAAGCTGATTTGGGCCGATGCCAAACAATAACTGCATCGCCAGCACAATTGCTGCTAAACCAATCGCTGTACCGATGCTGGCTTTCAACACTTTAAACGCCCAATTAAAGACTAGCCAAGATACAAGTAATGAAGCAATTAAGATAATTAGTTCTATTGGCATATAACATTTTTAACTTGATTTTAACTCTACATAACTTACGCATCAATACCAAAGAAACCGGGTTTTTTATCTGTGTTAAAGGCTTAAATGCAATATTTCCGTAAAAACCTGGTTTCTGCGTCCAGGACTACTCTACTTATTACTTCAAGCAATACTGCCGCGCTTTCGTGTTTCCTTATAAGAAATTCCGACATTTTTTAAGCCGGCTTTAATCATTTGCTGCTCTAACAAAGCGAAAAAGCGACTTCGATCGCCCCCCGTCACTACCGCTTGATTGTGAGCTTCTGCTAGCGTCACCGGATACCCGCCGCCTTTATGTACTTGAGCCAGCATCATTCCTAATGCTAAATCGAGCTGTGCTGTATCTTGTGTTACCCATTCCGGCACTTCTATTCTAGCAATTTCTGTCCCCACGTGAACGTAACAGAAATAGACGGAATTAAGACCGTATAAATCTAAAATTCGAGCTTGGGATTTCCACAAAGGGCTTCTTTGTCCCGGTGACAGGATTGTTGCCCACAAGATGGCGTCCCGCAAGGGTTCAAATTCTTGACAAGGTGCTTTTTCGGCGAAAGAAATTGTGGCGGCAAATCCGACGTTCGGGCAATTTGTCATGCAGTCTGGTACTTCGTGGGTGCAAGCTTCAAACCGCAAAAAAGATAAGCTTTCGCTGCTGCGAGAAGCGCTTAAGTATCCTAACAGCGGAATTCCTGCTAAACGCAACTTGTCCCAAGCTTCTAAAATTGGTAGCAAAATTTGATCGCGCGCTTCGCTGGGTAACTGTTCCAAAAACCAATAAATCAGGGAACCGTCTACCATGGCTAAAGCTGGCGCGGGCAATTTATTGTCGTTAACTTTTGCCCAATTGCAGCCCATTTCTGCTAAGGCAATTGCTTCGGAAACTGCGCGCCGATATCCCATCCATTCTTCGGTTCTAATTCCCCACTGTCGCGAACCGTACAAGTCTTCTGGTTTGTAGAAAACCTCCGGCACGCTGTCTAAAACTGGGTGACGGCTTTGGCCGTAGTGCAGCATGACTGTGCCGACGTTTAGGAGGTAGCAGTAAGCTATTTCGTGATGGTTGGGGGAAATTTGCGATCCGTCTGTGGCAAAGACTGTGTGAGAGGCGGGGGGTGCGGTGATGTAGGTGCGATCGGACAATGGCTCGATCGGCGTGGCAGCATTGAATAAAGTGCGATCGCGCCAACTCTCTTGCAATTCCACCAGTTTTTCCTGTTCCGTTGCAGCCTTTACCAGCAAATTCTGAGCCACTTCCAAACGTTGGCGAGCCGCGTGAGCTTCCACATTCAAATGTTGGCTCATTCCCTGCATTGCCTTGGCTGCTTTAGTTAAATCGAGCATTGGTTTTAAGTCTCAATATTAGAAAGCTTTCAAGCGGAGAAATTATCAAAATACTTTTCAATTTTTTAGTGCCGAAGCTTGTTTTTTTGTCATACACGCGGTTTGAGCAACTAAAATACTTCGTACCAGCCCGCAGAAATAGTAAAAAAACCCGGTTTTTGAGGTCAAGAGTACCTGGAATAGTCTAAAAAAAACACATTTTTTTTGTCGAGATTCTTGCTTTTTTGAGGGATTTCTGTTATATTTATCTTATAATGGGATGGTGGCAAAAATAATATTTTTGCCACCATCCCATTATATTAAAATACCATGTCTACGCCGCAAAAGTCAACAAAAAAGATGTAAAATTTTGTGATTTTTTTTTTGACTCTGAAAAGCGAAAAAAATCACCACTGTAAACCAATCTAACATCAACAGTCGATCGGCAGCCAATCGGCAAAATCTCCGGCAAACTGGGACAGAGAAAGCAATTGAACTGGTGGATTTTGAGCCACAGATTCCCGTTCGGGCAAAGTATTGTAACCCCAATCAGCCAAAAATAACCTCACCTGAGATAAATCCGGCTGCTGCTGCACCGACAGCAAAGTTTTTAACCGGTCTTCCACAAACCAAATAGTCGAATCATTACCAGAGGCTGCCAAAAATTCCCGCAAAATTTGGTGTTTAGGCTTGTTGTATTCCTTACCAAAAATCAACTCTGACGGCATTTGTACCCCTGCTAGCTGCAAAAGTTCTCGCACAAAACGACCTTCCTTTGTAGTGACGATCGCCACTTTCACCGAACTCTCCTGCAACGAGTGCAAGCGATCGGCAACCCCTGGATAAAAGCGGTGCAAAGACAGCCACCCTGCTAAATCCTCAGCAATCCAATTATCGCGCAATCCGTCTAACATAGCGCCGACAGACTGCGCTTTCAAATTATTTTCGGTCAACAAATACGGTACTATATTGGGCCACTCTAGCAAAATTTGCTCTGGGGAAATTCCTGTGAGTAGTGCGCGGATTAGCAGCGGCATTTCCCAACCAGTTTCGATGGCGGGCCGCACTCGGTAAAAACTCAAAGCTAAATCTGGATCTGGTACTGTTTCGACTGGTTTCCAGATTTGACAGTAGGTACGCCAAGCGGTTTGGAAATATTCGATTAGTCCGTCACAAATCACACCATCAAAATCAAGAGCTAGAATTGTCGGAAAGTTATTAGCCATCAATCGATTTTAGATTTTAGATTTTAGATTTGGGATTGAAGAATTGAAGAAGTTGAGAATTGAAGAAAGCGATATCACTGATGAATCCGGGGACTTGTTATCGGATACTATTTTTTGGTGATGCCAGGATAAAGACGGGGGCTTGTACCCTGGCTGCTTTCGGTCACTGGATTGAATCATTGAAGAATTGAC
>NZ_JAUPTE010000009.1:40103-116946 GCF_036701705.1 Microcoleus sp. w1-18aA5
TGGTGATGCCAGGATAAAGACGGGGGCTTGTACCCTGGCTGCTTTCGGTCACTGGATTGAATCATTGAAGAATTGACATCGATTTTAGATTTTAGATTTTAGATTTGGGATTGAAGAATTGAAGAAGTTGAGAATTGAAGAAAGCGATATCACTGATGAATCCGGGGACTTGTTATCGGATACTATTTTTTGGTGATGCCAGGATAAAGACGGGGGCTTGTACCCTGGCTGCTTTCGGTCACTGGATTGAATCATTGAAGAATTGACTATGCAAACACTCAGCAGTGATTGGTCAAGAGTCGTTATTCAAAAGACTGAACTACCGGCTGAGTGGCAATCGATTCTAGTCCTTGGGACTGCAACAATTGCGTCCACTCGGTCGTCAGTCGCGAATCATCGGGTGCGCGGCGCCGCATTTCGGCTAGAGTCGCAAGAGTCTCGTACCAAATCCCATTTTTAGCATAAGCAATCACCTTAGCCATGGGATCGGGATTTGCCAAATCGTTCTTGAGATTTGCCTGGGGTTCAATTCGCTGCATCCATCCTTTAACAATATAATCTCCCGAACGCTCCAGAGGATCGCAGGCTAGTGCAAACGACCACACATATCGTTTACCAACCTCAATATTTTTTGTCTTGTCTTTCTCAGAAAGGCTAACTCCAACAATTCCGGCTTTGTCATTTTTTAAAGTAGTTTCGTAGACTACTTCGGATTCATCTGCATTTAGCAAAATAAACTCTACTTGAGCCGCCGGTTGAGAAACATATACAAAAAATGTGGGCGAATCTGTTAGCGTTAAGCCAATATTGCTTTCAGGTATTAAGGGAGTAATGAATAAACCATCCCGTAACTTACAGCCTCGATGCGTCCCCCCTTGCCTGTTGTCGGGGGCTGTTACATCTGGGGGTTTGAAATTAACATTCTGACTCAGCAGCATGGGTGCAGGCACAGCCTGCATCGGTGTCAGCAAACTGGGGAGAGTAACGGCGATCGCCAATACAGTCATCGCCAGTGCAGTAAAATTTATAAAACGTTTCATTTTTCCACCAACTTGTAGAAATATTTATAGAGCGTATCTCTAATGTTAACCCGGAGTTTTAGCTCCGGGCGCGATCGAGTAAATGGGTCGATTTTCACATCGCCATCGACAGACCGATAAAATTTCCCGAAATAGCGAGATTTAAAGAGGCGCAACCAGTGGTTGAGCTGCAACAGATTCCAGTCCTTGGGACTGCAATAATTGCGTCCACTTAGCTGTCAGCTTCACATCCCCCGGTGTTTGACGCCGCATTTGGGCTAAAGTAGCGATAGTTTCGTACCAAATCCCATTTTGAGCATAAACGTTGAGCCTAGTCATCGGGTCGGGATTTGCCAACTCGCTCTTGAGAGTTGCCTGCGGTTCAATTCGCTGCACGAACCCTTTAACAACTAAATCTGCAGCTCGGTCTTCGGGGTCGCAAACTAGCGAAAATGACCATACGTATCGCTTACCAACTTCAAGGGATTTGTTGTTGTCCACGGTAGCCGGAATACTAACTCCAACAATCCCGGATTTGTCTAGTTTAAAGGTTTTTTCGTAGACCACTTTGTCCTCCTTTTCGTTGAGCAAAGTAAACTCTATTTCGGGCGAGGTGTTAGGAATATAGACAAAAATTGTGGGAGAATCTGTTAGGGTTAAACCGATATTAGTTGGAGGCACTAAAGGAGTAATAGATAAACCCGCTGGACAAAGCTTGTTGCCACGATGTGTCCCTCCCTGTCGGCCGGCCGGGGCTGTTACGTCGGGAGGCTTGAAATTAACATTTTGACTCAGTAAAAGCGGCTGAGATTGTGCGCGCATCGGTGTAAGTGAACTGGGTACGGTAGCTGCGATCGCAGATACGCCGACCGCAAGTGTAGCCCGATGTAGAAAACGTTTCATTTTGTTGTACCTTTCACTATAATTTCAAACACAGGCATTGGCTGATGGCGACAAATATTTTTGAGCTGCTAGTCGAGGGCGCAGATACACAATTTATACCTTGACATATCATCAATAACATTTATTAATTCGAGCGGCAAGGGGATTCTCTGTCGGAAAAATCAGGTTGCCTATGCCACAAGTATCATTGGATACAGTTGCTTGCGATGTACTGTAAATTTTTGTAACAAAGTGGCCGCAGTTTCCGAGTGTTCTAAGATGGAGGAAGCCTCCAGCAGGCGGAAAATGTGAAACAACTGCTGTTCCAGAAACGAGTCAAACTTTTATGCTGGGATAATGAGTAAAATATCTAACAACATTCGATCGACAGTGGCTCAATTGAGTCAAATGTATAAACCATCACTAGCATTGGCTAAGTCTGTATTACTTGCCAGCGCGGCAGTAACATTATCCTTGATGGGGGCCAGACAGCTAGGAATACTCGAACCAGTAGAATTAAGCGTTTACGACCAAATGGTGAGGTGGCGTCCCGATGAACAGCCAGACTCGCGTTTGCTAGTTGTGGGGATTACCGAAGCAGACATTCAGAAACTGAAAGAGTGGCCAATATCCGATCGCAAAATAGCTGAAATCTTACAAAAACTCGACAAAATGCAGCCGGCAGTGATCGGTTTAGATGTACTGCGAGACGTACCATTAGGAGACGGGCGCCAGGAATTAACTAAAATTTTACAAAAAAGCGATCGCATTATCGGGGTATGTTTAGTCACCGACGGGAACCCCGACAATCCAGGTTCTCCACCTGCGCCGGGGCTGCCAGAAAACCGGGTCGGATTTGCAGATTTCGGAGTCGATCCGGGTGGTATACTCCGCAGGGCTTTATTATTTATGAAACCGCCGACCATTGAGGGCAACTCCTCGGCCCAAAAACATCTTTGCAATGACGATTCTCAAGTTTTATATTCCTTCAACCTCCAGCTAGCACTCCGCTACCTGCAAGGGCAAAAAATCTCTCCCAAACTCGCCCCCGATCAATCTTTATGGCTGGGAAAAACCCAATTAAAACAACTAGCAAGCAATGACGGAGGATACAAAAATGCCGATGTCAGGGGATATCAAATATTAATTAACTATCGTTCCAAGCAGCAAGTCGCAAACCAAGTCAGAATCACCGATGTTTTAGAAGGGAAAGTTGACCCGAATTTAGTTAAAGATAAAATAGTGCTCATCGGTTACACCACAGAAACCGTTAAAGATTTCTTTTATACTCCTTACAGTGGGCGACAGCAAAGCAACCAATTCATGCCTGGTATCGTGGCACACGCACAAGTAGTCAGCCAAATTTTGAGTGCCGTTTTAGACAACAGACCGATGTTGTGGTTTTGGCCGGAATGGGCAGAAATCCTGTGGATTTCGGCATGGTCAATTGTCGGAGGAACGTTGGCATCGCGGATGGCTCACCCAGCGAAGTTGACAGTGACATTCGCAGCACTGCTGTCCGGGTGCTGCGCGATTAGTTTTGGGATTTTTCTCTTAGGAGGGTGGGTACCTGTAGCAGCGCCAGCCTTAGCATTAATCTTAACTGGCGGTAGCATTGTATCAGCAGAAAGATTTAATAAAGCCGGATACGGGAAAGCAATTAGCGATCGAGTTAAACAAGTCTTCAAAATCGAAATAGACCAAGCCAAAAAAGAACAGCAAGTCGCAGAAATCACAGAATCTGATTTCTTTAAAGAATTGCAGCAAAAGAAAGATAAACTGAGGATTAGCAAACAAGAAACCTCTGAAAAAGCACCTTCCGAACCCCAAGAAATAATTGCCATTACCCCAGAGCTTCCCAAGGTCGAAAGTCAAACAGACGAATACGTAGCTCAGTTGCAGGAAAAAGCCAAACAGCAGAAGCAGCGCGCCGCCGTGACTGAATCGGAAAGCGGTTCTCCAACGGATGTCCCGAACGATACCCGTTGTGGTGCTAGTTCAGCCGAAACTAAACATGATGACGAGTTCAGCGATTTGCAAACCAAAGCCAAACAGATGCGGCAGCGCAGGGGCGCCCAAAAGATGATAAAAGATGAAAAAATTGATAGTTTAACAGATAAGGAGGATTTGGGGGGCAAGGAAGAATGACAGACAACTCGACTGCATCATCGAGAATTGCATCATAATGGGTTCTCCCCGTTTCTTACCCTAATACGCAGATCATGTCCAAAATCATCTCTGTCCACTCTTACCGGGGCGGAACTGGCAAATCGAACACGACAGCAAACCTGGCATCTATTATCGCTCGCAGCGGAAATCGGGTCGCCATTGTGGACACAGACATTCAATCACCGGGGATTCACGTGCTGTTCGGTTTCAGCGAGAGCAACATGGATCGCTGCCTGAACGATTACCTGTGGGGCCGGTGTCCGATCGCGGATACGGCCTACAATGTGAGTTCGCTACTGCCAAAATTAGCCACTAACGGCAGCCTCTACCTGATTCCTTCGAGCATTAAAGCAGGGGAGATAGCGCGAGTTTTGCGGGAAGGCTACGATGTGGGACTGCTTACCGACGGCTTTCAAGAACTGATCGAGGTTTTGAACTTAGACTACCTATTTATAGACACGCACCCGGGACTCAACGAAGAAACCCTCCTCAGCATCACCATTTCCGACATCCTGCTGCTGATTCTGCGTCCGGATCAGCAAGATTTTCAGGGAACGGCTGTCACAGTAGATGTGGCCCGCAAATTAGAAGTTCCCAAGATTTTGATGACGATTAATAAAGCCCCAGAATCGCTGGATTTCGAGGATTTGAAGCAGCAAGTAGAGAGTATTTACAAAATCCCAGTGGCAGGGGTACTGCCCCACAGCGACAAGATGATGCTGCTCGCCAGCAAGGGGGTGTTTGCGCTGCACTTCCCTAACGACCCTCTAACTAAGGTGGTGGAAGGGATTGCCAAACAGATTGTGGGATAATTGGTACAGCGAAGACCGATCGCCCGCCTAGGAGTTTCGCTTTCGCTCTCAATTCTTGCGGAGCGATGTCCTCCTGTGTATCCCGAATATTTGGTTAAAGAGTCAGGAGAATGGCGACAAAATGAGATACAAATAGATTATGAGAATTTGTTAAAAAACTTTAGGAGGAGAACTCATGGATTTTGACTTCCGCATACTAATAGTATTGATGCCCGTATTGTTGGCGGGCGGCTGGGCTGCTTACAACGTCGGCGCTATAGCTCTCAAACAAGTGCAGAAATTGTTGAACAAGCAAGCGTGAACTAAGCATTATCACCAGTAATTTCGCAGCCGGCTGTTTTTTGAGATACAAAACAGCCGGCTAATTTGTGCATTGGCTCTGCTTAAGTGATGGCTGATTGTTGGCGGGCAATTTACGACTGCAGAGAGAGGGGGCGAAAACAAAAGAAAAGTATATTTAAAGATTAAGCAGAAACCGGGTACGCTCAAGCACAATACTTTGTTGCAGCAAACGAGTCTGGGTAAAAAAACCTAGCTGTGAAAGCAGGGCGATCGCATAACTTCAGATTGTGATGTTTTCCTTTCTACTCAGGACTTGTGAGTAGAGTGTTATAAAAATATTTGGTAAGCACGTTATCGCAGAAAATATGAGACAATCACAAAAGAATTTGCCCTGAGAATCTCCCTCAAGACTACGAAGTTTAATTAGTAGGGAAGATAGGTCAAATTGTCAATGTTAAATTCCTATATCTTTAGATAGATTATGCTTTTTCCCCGATCGAGTGGCCTTTTACTCCACCCCACGTCCTTTCCCAGTCGATTTGGCATTGGAGACATGGGAATAGAAGCATATCGCTTTATTGACTTTTTAGTAGAGAGCGACCAGCAATACTGGCAGGTATTGCCGCTGGGGCCGACAGGATACGGCAATTCTCCTTATTCGTGCTATTCAGCAATGGCGGGAAACCCGCTGCTGATCAACCCAGAACTGCTGCGGGACCAGCAATTGCTCGGAGATGAAGACTTCGCTAATTTGCCCGAATTTCCGCTGGATTATGTAGACTTCGATCGAGCGATCACGCTGAAAGTGCCTTTGCTCAAAAAAGCTTGCGAAAACTTCAAAGCCAAAGCATCCCCGATCCAGCAAAAAGAATTCTCAGGTTTTTGCCAAAGCAAAGAGAATTGGCTGGAAGATTACGCCTTATTTATGGCACTAAAAGATCACTTTGGCGGTGTTAGCTGGAACAATTGGGAACCAGAAATTGCCCGTCGAAAACCAGAGTCAGTAGAGAAGTGGCGTCAGCAGCTAAATGCTGAGATTTATTACTACCAATACGTTCAGTTTGAGTTTTTTCGCCAGTGGACGGAGTTGAAACGCTATGCTAATATGCGGGACATTAAAATTATTGGCGATATTCCGATTTATGTAGCTCACGATAGCGCCGATGTATGGTCTCATCCAGAAATATTTTGCTTAGATGAAGCCAGCGGAGAACCAGCTTTAATGGCAGGAGTTCCCCCAGATTACTTCAGCAATACAGGTCAATTGTGGGGCAACCCCGTATACAATTGGGAGAAGTTGCAAGCAACTAATTTCGACTGGTGGGTGCAGCGTTTTGAAGCGATTTTCTCTTATGTAGACGTGACTCGGATCGACCACTTTCGAGGATTTGACGCTTACTGGGCGGTGAAGCGCGGACAAGAAACTGCGATCGAGGGAGAGTGGATTAAAGCGCCGGGAACAGCTTTGTTGGATCTAATTAACGAGAAGTTTGGCAACTTGCCGATTATCGCTGAAGATTTAGGGGTAATTACTCCAGAAGTGGAAGCTTTGCGCGATCGATACGAGTTTCCAGGAATGAAGATTTTGCAGTTTGCTTTTGGCGCGGGCCCTGGCGATCCTTTTTTGCCTTTCAACTACGATCGCAACTGCGTAGTTTACACCGGTACCCACGACAACGACACGACTGTCGGCTGGTTCAATCAACTGCAAAACTACGAAAGAGACGAGGTTTTGCGTTATTTGGGCTGCATCGATCCCCAAGGAATTCACTGGTCTTTAATCCGCATGGGCTGGATTTCTATTGCTAATATGGCAATTGTGCCGTTTCAAGATTTGTTGGGTTTAGATACTGACGCGCGGATGAATTTTCCGGGTAAACCAGAGGGAAATTGGGGCTGGAGGTATCGACCCGAAGCTTTGAATTGGGAAGTGCGCGATCGGCTCAAAACTATGACTTACATCTCCGGGCGCGCTCCTAATAAACATTGAAAATGTAGAAGGGGTAGTTGGTAATGGGTAGTTGGTAATGGGTAAGAAGTCAATAAAGACCGACATTCTCATTAAAATCTGTGGACTGCCCGCTATTACCTATTGATTACCCATTAACAATTACCAATTAACACTCAACCTTCATTCTTGGGCGGTGCTGAAGGCTTGAGTTCGTTTGCTTTAAAAACAACTTCTTTGGCGACTCCAGGATCTCCGAGTGGTTCGGCTTGTCCGTTATTAACGGCAACCATTACCCCGCCGGCGTTACCTGCTACCACTACCAATTGCTTTTGAGCCCCCCAGGTGCGAACAGTCCCGGTCGGCAAAGTTCCCTCAAACTCTGTTTTACCATCGACTTCAACCTGCATCCATGATTCTGCTTTAAAAGTGACGTTAACCATCACTGGTTTATTGCCAGGTTTATTTAAATTTTGACCGGTTCTTACTGCTTCTAGAGCCTCGTAACTATCCGGTTTCTGATTTTGTGAGGAACTCGATGCCCCACCAGCTAAACGGGCTTGTTCTTGCTGCCCAAGCGCTAGTTCTTCGGCTCCCGCACCGTTTTTTGCGGTAACAGAACCACTCATCAACTGAGATAAGACATTGACCGAACAGATAATTAGAAATGTGTAAAAGAGGTAGAGGTGCATCGGCCGCAACTGAGGCCCATCTTGCCAGGATAGCTTGGTTCTCGATCGGGGTGGCGGTTCGATCGGGAAAAAGTCGGCAAACTGAGTTCCGTCCAAACCCATTGCTTCAGCGTAGCGCTTGATCAAACCCTGAGTGTAGACGGGTTCGGGAAGTTGGTCGAGTTGACCGTCCTCGATGGCTTGCAGCAGATTCCGCCGAATCATTGTTACCACGGCTACTTTGTCCAAACAAATCGACTGCTGTTCGCGGTACTGGCGGAGTTGAGTTCCTATTTCCGCTAGCTTCTTCTGAGCTGTTTCTGGCTCTTGGGAGTGCAGTTTCTGCTTAGTGGTTTTGAAGAATAAAAACAATAAATTCTTTGTCATATGCTGTGCTCCTGGGAATTTACTGGCACGCTTATTGATGTTAGGTTGACTAGATTCCATAAATAAATAATTTCCGCATCTTCTAGGGGTCGGCAGCAGCCGGGTGGCAATATTGGCGAACCGGGCCGCTGCAATTGAATCGGGCCGATGGCTGTGCGGTGCAGGCGCACCACGGGATATCCCAACTGTTCGGCCGTTCGCCGAATCTGTCGGTTTCTGCCTTCTGATAGAATGACTTCTAACAGAGTTTGGTCTCGCGCGCGATCGAGAACTTTAACTTTCGCGGGCAAAGTTTTTCTGCCGGACAAGATGATGCCCTGACGCCACGTTTGTAGTATGGGTTCCGGGGGATCGCCGCTCACCCAAACCTGATAAGTTTTGGCGATCAAGTGACGCGGATGGGTCAAACAAAATGTCAGCTTACCATCATTGGTGAGCAAGAGGGCGCCGGTGGAATCTGCATCTAAGCGTCCTACGGGGTGGATGCCTTGACCGGAGCGCAGTTGGGGTGGCAGCAAGTCGAGAACTTTCGATCGGGCTCTTGGATCGCTGCAAGTAGAAACTACGCCTGCCGGTTTGTTGAGCAACAGATAGACCTTTGCGGGTCGATCCGTTGGTTTCACCGGAACTCCATCGACTTGGATGAGATCGCGATCGGGATTCGCTTTTTCTCCTAAGCGAACAATATTGCCATTAACTCGGACTCGTCCAGCTACAATCATCTGTTCTGCAAGACGGCGAGAGGCAATGCCCCACTGGGCGAGGATTTTTTGCAGCCTTTCATCAGACATGACGGGAGTGTGGAAATCCCCAACGAGCGAACGGTGGGGAGGAAACACGACACGGTTAATTGATTAACCGTACTAGCAATGCTCAATTCCTGGTTGGGAATAAATTATAATGCTGACCAATTATTACAGGACGCCCGGCAAGAGTGCAGATTGTCCTTGTGCCCGGTGCAGATTGTCCTGATGGCATTACCCTGAATGCTGTGCAAAAACTACGACGAAAAGACTCGCGGCAGGCACAGGTTTGCACCGTTGGTTTGCGGCTGGTTTGAAAGGTGTGGGTCTGACCCGACCATAAACCAACACTACCATAAATCCCGTACTCCTGGTTAAATTTATACGCTCGATCGCGAATTTTTCATCGGGATCGCACAACTCGTGAATTACCCCAATATCCCAAGGGGAGAAAGCTGAGAATTTTTCTGCTTCTGGCGTTGCTGATGCCAGATTGATGCTTGATTTTGGAGTTAATCGGACTTGTGTTCATCAACCCGGTTTCTCACGAAAATCAGAGGTTGATAGCCGTATATTTGTGTAAAAACCGGGTTTTTGAGGCTGGATGTGCAAGTTCTAGTTAAATTTATGTGCTTGAATATTAAGGTTTATATTCTGAAATTGTTTATGACTGTCGATCGAAACTCTCTTCAATTTGACAATACAGATACCGCTGGTGGCTGTGGTGGGACTGTTAATCTCGGCGAGGAACCCAGGAGACCTTCGGCGAGTCCAGGCAGCCGGATCGCGAGCGCAGTGCTGTCTCCGGCTGTGCAGTTGTGGCTGCGATCGCAAGTTCAGCAGGTGGACGAGTTGAAGGTGAAAATTGAGGGGAGCGATCGACAAATCTTCAGCGGTGCGATCCCCAAAGTCACGGCTGCCGCTCGCGGTGCTGTGTATAAAGGACTACACCTAACTGAAGTTGCCATAGAGGGCTGTGGCATTCGCATCAACCTCGGTCAAGCTCTCAAAGGCCAACCCCTACGCCTTCTGGAATCTGTTCCCGTGGCAGGCGTTTTGAGGCTTAGCCAAGCGGATTTGAATGCGTCGCTGAAAGCGCCTTTGCTGGCTGATGCTTTAAGCGAATTTTTGCTGCCAATGCTGCCACTGACAGATAGGGAACAGTCGCTGAAGTTGCAAAATTCGCAGATTGCAATTGAGGCGGGTTTGTTGACGCTTTCGGCTGCAATTTTGCGCGCTGGCGGTAGGCAAATTCCTTTGGTATTGCGGACGGGTTTGCGGATAGCCAGCGGTCGCGAATTGATGTTTGAATCACCAGAAATCGAAATGGATGGAGAATTAAAGAGCAGTGATTTCAATGGTTTTAAAATTGATTTTGGGCCGGAAGTTGAGATTGAAGAATTGATTTTGAGTCAGGGGGAGATTGTTTGTCGGGGAGGAATTACAGTTTTGCCTTAGTTCGTTAACAGTTAACAGTTGACAGTTGACAGTTGACTTTAACCTGGTTCCTCGGTAGAGGCTGGGAATACATACCCCATGCCCAATTCCCCATGCCCAATTCCCAATTACCAATTCCCAATTACCAATTCCCAATCCCCAATTCCCAATTACCAATTAATTAAAAAAGAGTCGATCGCGGGCAAAAATAAAGTCACAAAATAGTAGACTAAGGGCGCGGTAAAAACATAACTGTCAGTGCGATCGAGAATGCCGCCATGACCGGGGATCAACTGTCCCGAATCCTTAACGCCGGCGTCTCGCTTCATCATCGACTCAGTTAAATCTCCCAACAGGCTAGCAACCCCAATCAACAGACCAAAAGCAGCCCCAGTATACAGCCACCCCGGCCAGTGTAAATACCAAGACCCAGCGGCTGCCACGGCGATGCTGCCGCAAACTCCAAATACGGCACCTTCAACGGTTTTTTTGGGGCTGATGTGGGATAGGCTAGTGCGCCCGAAGAATTTGCCGACAAAATAAGCCCCAATGTCAGCGGCCCAGATGCAGAAGAAAGCCAGCAGCAGCGAAGTCAATCCTAAAGATATGTGGCTGGAATTTGTCCAAGACGGGGACGGGTAAATGTTAACCGGCAAATTGCTTGCTACTGCTTGCGAAAGTTGGGTTGTAGCAAGATTCCCTGGGTCGAGGCCGACTCGCAGCCGTACCCAATAGCTGGGCAAATAACCGCCGTAGAACAATCCTAAAACTGAGGAGGCAATATCGGCGATCGTCGATAATTTAGGCTGGAATAACAGGTAGAAACAAATTAAGGTTCCCGCTAAGGGGAACATGGCATCTACGAGTTCCGGTGCTAGGGCTGCAGTAATTAATAGCCCTTGACTGACTGCTAAGGTAGTTTTGGCAGCGGGTGCAATGCCTTTAGCCCTGGCTAATTGAAAATATTCCAATTGGCCTAGGTAGACTATGACTCCAAAGCCGACGGTGAAGTACCATCCGCCCATAATAATCATTCCCAAAGCAAGGGCGATCGCAACTATTCCACTCAGGATACGAGACCAAGGCATAAAATGAATTTCTCTTGCAGACGGCGGTGGATCACTCGATTTTAGATTTTAGATTTTAGATTTTGGATTTTGGATTGGAGATTTTGGATTTTTCTAGAGCACGAGTTGATCCCTTGCACAACTAACCCCCATCCCCCATCGGTCATCCAATATCTCAAGTCAGGTGGTCAATCCAGCTATGGTGGCCCCTATTCTTAAGTATGAAGGTTAAGTGAACTTAAAAAAGATTAAGAATTACATTTAGGAATGGGCATAGGGCATAGGGCATGGGGCATTGGGTATGTATTCCCAGCATCTGCCGAGGAACCAGGTTAAAGTTAACTGTCAACTGTCAACTGTCAACTGTCAACTGTCAACTGTCAACTGTCAACTGTCAACTAACTTCTAATCCAGCTTTTCGCCACTGAGAATAAATATGGGATTGACGGCGGCAAAGGTTTGACTGAGGCCGCGAGTCTCCAAGCGGTTGACGGCGGACTGGACTACTTCAATGTTGCGGACTTGTAACTCGGCGAACCCTTCGGAAAGGGCGTAAAGATTTTCTAAATTGGATGCTGTGGCGACAACTCTACCGTGGGGTGGCAAGTAGCGCCACACTTCTTGGAGAATCGCTTTAATGGGGCGACCTCCTTCGATGCAGACTCGGTGGGGGGGTTGGGGCAGGTTTTCCAGGCACTCCGGGGCACTGCCTTCTATGACTTCTACGTTGTCGAGCTCGAATCGATCGCAGTTTCTGCGAATCAAGCTTGCTACTTCTTCGTCCCTTTCGACGGCAATAATCCGACCTTTGGGACACAGCAAACCTGTTTCTACGGCGATCGTACCAGTACCTGCACCGATGTCCCACACCACTGAATCTGCTTGCAGCCGCAGGTGGGAGATTAACAGCAGTCGGACTTCTCGCTTACTCATGGGAATTCCCGGTAAACGTTCAAATAAGTCATCCGGGATGCCTGGAGTGACGTAGGGCCAAAGCATAGTTATATTTTTGATTTTTGATTTTTGAGTGAAGCAAGACCGAAGTTGGAACTCGCGGAAGAAGTAGAAATTCTCCCAATTTCCCCCAAGCCTTAATATTTACTGTCGCACAACCTTGAGAGTTTGGAGGTTTCTATCGCTACAACCTGTGATTTTTCCGCCGGCGGCAAGGATTTGTTGCAGGTAGTCAACGGCTGCTGGGGTAATGATTTCACCGGGCATCAGGACGGGTATTCCTGGGGGGTAGGGACATATGAGTTCGGCGCACAGGCGATCAACTGCTTTGTCTGCGGGTACTGTTTCCGCTGGAAAAAAGAAAGCCTCGCGGGGGGAGAGGAGAGGGGGAGAGGGGCAGAGTGGGAGAGTGGGAGAGTGGGCAAATCTTCCATCGGACATCGGACTTCTTCTCTCGGACTTCTTCTTTTGGACTTCTTCCTTTTTCCTGACATCCGTTACATCCGTTACCAAACTTCCTGCTTCCGTCTTCCTTCTTCCTTCTAAAAAAGTACAAGCTTTAACTAAATTGTCAATATCTAATTCTGTATTTCCCAAGCTGATAATAAATGTTAAATGTCGAGGCATGGGAAGTTCTGCGGTGACGCCGAGTTGAGAGTGCATAATTTCATCGGCTATAAATCCTGTGATTCCTAAATCTGATACTTTTACTGTTAGCCTGGTGCGGTCTAATGCTGCAAAACCCGCTGTATTTAACGGTGCTAAAACTGATAAGCCGGGAATAAGACTGATGCGCGATCGCGCTTTTTCTGCTAGCTGTAAAGTTTCCGCCATTAATTCTTTGCCGTGGAGTGCGATTTGTTGGCGGGCTGCGTCTAATGATGCTAATAGTATATAACTCGGACTGGTAGATTGTACTAACTGCAATGCTCTATTTAATTTTTGGATATCTATGCGAGATCCCTTGACGTGCAGCATCGATGCTTGTGTCATTGCACCGAGGGTTTTGTGGATTGATTGTACTGTTAAATCGGCGCCGACTGATAGTGCTGGTTCTGGCAAGTTTGGATGAAAGTTAAAGTGGGCGCCGTGGGCTTCGTCTACTAATAACGGTATGTTGTATTGATGGGTAATTTGGGCGATCGCCCGCAAATCTCCGCAGACGCCGTGATAGGTTGGGTAAACTATCATTACTGCTTTCGCGTCGGGATGTTGTTCTAATGCTGCGGCTGTGGCTTCTGGGGTGATGCTGTTGGCAATATCCCAATCCGAGTTGTACTCTGGATTGACAAAAATTGGAATTGCACCGGATAAAATTAAACCAGAAATTGCCGAGGAGTGGATATTTCGAGGTAGGATAATTTTATCGCCAGGGCCGCAAGTCGCTAAGATGGCGGCGATTATTCCGCAAGTCGAACCGTTAGCCAAAAACCGAGTTGATTGGGCTCCAAATGCTGCGGCGGCTAAGTCTTGAGCTTCGGCAATTGCACCTTCTGGGTTAAAGAGATTATCTAATTCCGGCAATTCCGGCAAATCCGATCGAAATACTGTCGCACCGAATAAGTCAATTAGGGGTTGAGAGATTCCTTGTCCGCCTTTGTGTCCGGGGGCATAAAATGGGGCGTGTGGGTGATTTGTGCGATCGCGCAAAGCATCTAATAGGGGAGTTTGTTGTTGAGAGTTTGCTGGTGACACGCTTAATCCTGATTTGATTATTTGGAATTATAGCAACCGCCGAGGTTTCACTGGACGTTATTAATTGCTGAAACCCTTGCTGGAAATTTTGCGATCGTATCGACTTCTTCGTTTTTCCTTGCAATCGCCCACAAGCAACACTGTCTCAATTTCAAACTTCTCTAAAATGACTGAATATGGACTGCTTAAGTATGAAACCGAAACAGTTGAAAATCCTGGCTACTGCTTTACTTATGGTTTTTCTAGGGGCTGTGGTTTCAGTTACAGCACAAAATCCTACCACAGTCTGCGGCTATTTTTCAGCTTACTGTTGTGAGGAAGTTTTGGGCGATCGCGCACTACTGTCACAAACTACCAAGACGCTTTAACCGATTGACCCAAAAGCTATCAAAGTTAAGCTTTAATTCAAGGTAGATTATTGAGTCGCGATCGCCCAAAATCCTACCCTAATTGAGCTTGCCAATTCATAGCATAACTTTGAACCTTTTCTGCCTGGTCAGTGCCATTGATAATTGTACGGGCTTTCAAGAAATCCATACGGTTGTTTGAAATACAGTCATCCAGCGTGATACCCGTAAACACACCGAATTTCATACCATCAACCAGGATAAAGAGTGCGATATCGGGACGCATGACAAGATCGGGGTCGTTAACCAAATCTAGGCCTAACACATCAGAATATTTCCGATAATTGTAATCCCAGGTCAGTTGCACGTACCCCCGTCCGTAAAACGGATAATAGCGCAGAGTTTTGCGGTGGTTCTCCCCTTCAGGTTCACCCAAATAATACGATTCCTTTACGGGTTGGAAACTATCTGCTGTTTCATGTTCAACGGTTGCGAGAATGTAAGCAATTTGAGCTTGAGAAGTAATTCCTTGGCGATGAGCTTCTTTGATAATTGCCTCCACTGTGGCTTGCTTATCACCGCCTTTCCAATCAGGTAATAATCCAGCACCCTGCTTGGCATCGAGTAAAGCTTTAGCGGTTGTTGCCCCTAACACATCCCCGCCATCAAGTTTACGGCTGGCTTTAAAACTTCTTAAGGCTTCTTGGGTTTGAGGGCCGTAAATCCCATCAACAACCTCTAAAAGATGATTAGCGCGTAAGATGGTTTGAATTTCTGCACATAATAGTTGATCTTCAACTAACACTCCAGAGTCAATATCATCAAAAGGAATCGATTGCTTTTGGTCAATCACGTCTTGGAGTTTCAGGCCGGATGGTTGGCCGGAAACTCCACGAGACTGTCCAGAAGTTAACTGTGTCAGTTTAGTTTGCGTTACAAATCCCACAATTCCATCAACCTGCAAGCCTTGTTCAGCCTGGAATTTTCGGATTGCGGCATCAGTTTCGGTGCCAAAGATACCATCTGTTGTAACTGAAATGCCAACGTTGGCTAAATCTTCTTGAAGTTTGCTGACTCGTTCTCCCTGCATCGGAGGTATCACCAGACGCAAATCCCCGTCTTCGTCGCTGCTATAGGGGGCTGAATCAATTCCAGGGGAAAGGAAACTCACATGAAGGTGATCGTCATGTCCTGGCCAATGTTGTACTCCTTTAATATCCGGGTCGTTAAACAGAATTACCTTAATACCCAAAATAGGATTATTGTGAAATAAATCCACTAATTCTTGAGTACGCTGGTGAGAGTATTCAGGAGCGCGCCAAGTAAGTCCAATTTCTGCATCAGTGTTAGCAACAAGAGAAATGTCAACATCGAGTCCGTGTTGATGAGAGCTATGGCCTGGAGTTGGCCCTTCTGCTGTACTGATGTCTCCGATGCCAATGCGGGGTTTAGGATATCTTTTAACCCACTCATTACAGACATATTTGAGAGCCTGAATCACTTCTGGACGACCATAGCAATTGTCTCCGTAACATTCATAGCCATCTCCATTGGCAGGCATTTGTTCAAAAAGACCTCGCGTTCCCCAACTGAACTGCTCAAGTTCTTCTGCTGTGAAACCAATATTTGCAGTGCAGTGGGTATGGTTATGCTGCAAGGTTTCAGAGCGTGAGCTGCGATGAATTTCTAATACCATTGTTAATTTCCTTTTTAGATTGTTTTTTTCTGTTGCAAGATCCCTTTTTAGGAGGGCGATCTTCGCCAATGCCAATGGCAAGGTAACGGAATGCTTAACATAACTACTCCTGAGTGTTTGGATGTGATAAAAGTGGAATGATTTTTGCGATCGCTTTTACTGGATTCCTAAACATACCTATTTTGAGTTTTTTGGTTTAGTGACCTGGTTTGAGTTAGTTTGATTCTCAACGGGAACAAACTCATAGTCATAGCCGGAACGAGATTTAGAAGTAGGCTTAACTATCTTGACGAGTTCGATAATATTTCCATCGCGATCGCCTGATGAAAACTTTACTGGTTCAATTGCACCCTGAGCATTAAAGCTGTCTGTCCGAAGGATTTTAGCAACTTCTTCCCGATTAGGATTGTGCTTGATTGCAGCAATCAAAGCTTTGGCTGCATCATAAGCTGTAACAGTTCGCCAGTTAATATCTCGATCGCCCCAAAGTCCTTTAGAGGTAGTCCCCAAACCTAACTCACGATTATTTTTAATATGCCAAGGAATTGCAACAACCATGTCTTTTTTATTATTGAGCTTCTCTTTAGAAAAGAATTCCAAGATTTTGGAACCATATACATCATCTCCTGCTAAAATAGGTAGATTCCCTTGATTTGCTTTTAAAATTTCAAAAGATTGATTGAATTTGCTGGTATCTGCTAGTAAAACCAGTACGGTATTTTGATCTAGTCCTTCAAGACTCTTTGTAGCATCAAAATCAGGATTGGATAAGTCAATTTCTTTAAATATTTGTCCTTGTCGTTTTTCCGCAGAAGTGGCAGAGCTAGTTCCATACTTGGAGCAGTCACGCTCTAATTGTTTTCCTCTTTCTCCAGAAAAAGCAGTCGTAAATTCGGATGCGAGGGAACAGCTATACTCGCTTTGGGAATTATAAAACAGGACGGCTTTCTGCTTCTTTAACGAGTTAACCGTATAATCAGCTAACTTTTCCGCAGCTACTTTATCATTAGGAACAGTGCGAAAGACGTATTTACCAAGGACATCTGATAATTGCACAGAGGTACTGACTGGAGAAATTGCCACCAATTTTTTATCATTGTAAACTTGGGCTGCTTCCCTGGTGACACTGCTGGAAAAGTGTCCTACTACTCCAAGAACATCGGGATTATTAGCAAGTTGTTTTGCAATTTCTTGGGCGATTTTCGGCTCGTTGCGATCGTCAGCAATTAAGACTCGTATTGGTACAATCCCTTGCTGTGTTTTTGCCCAGTTGTTAAAGTCATCTTGAGCTTGAGCTACTCCCCGCAGGATTTCTAAAGAACCATTGACATCACTAAGGGGAACGGATACTGCAATGGTGTAGGATTTTTGATTGCCAATTCGGGCATTGTTCAGGTAAATTCTGGCTTCTGGGTCGTTAGGATTTTTCGTCGGGTCAAGGTATGCTGTTAGGGAAGTTATGGCTTGTGGAAAATTACCAGCCGCGATCGCCTCTACTCCAGATTGCTTGTCAGGATCGCTAAGGGTTGATATCAATATTTTGTCACCCATACTAATTGCTTCAAAATTACATAGATGGCGAGCGTTGTTTTTGTCATCTAACGTCGCTAGGTAATCACGCGCCCAATTGCAACCAAGCTCTATCAAATCCTCCAATTCTCCAATTTGCCACAATTTAGCAGTACCATCCTCTCCTACAGTTGCCAGTAAGCTGCTATCAGGACTAAAATTAATACTTTTTATTTTACTTTGATGTCCTTTGAATTGTGACAATAACTTTTCACTTTTCCAGTCCCATAAGTAAATATTACCATCATTATCTGCTAAAGCTAATAAGTTACCATCAGGACTAAAACTGCCTTCTTCCCCAGCAGTATCTAATGCTTTTAATTCTTTATTATTTGATTCGCTATTGAAATTAGACACTGTAATTTTTCCACCGCTGCTTTGATCCAGAGAAGCTATTACTAGCTTACCCTCATTAAAAGTAAAATCAAACGCTTCCGTTGATCCTACTAAAACTCTACCTTTTAAATCCCACACAAATACTATTCCACTTTTTCCTTCTAATCCATAAGGTTCAAAACGAGCCAATTGTTGACTATCAGGGCTGAAAATCACTTTACTTTCACTACTAAACTCTTGAGTAGTTTTGTCTTCATCGATTTTTAAAGTAGAAGTTATATTTTCACGATCTAAGCTCAACAAATAGATACTTTTGTCACCTCGATCGTTTTGTTTTATAACCGCCAGTTGCTTGCTCTCGCTATCGGGACTAAAACTAACATTCATAACTTTACCCTGAATTTCTTTTAATTCTTTCAAGGAATTAATCCCCCAGTTGTGTAAACGAACAATACCGTCTTTTCCTACAGTTGCTAACTGCTTACCATTAGAGCGAAAACTGATATTTATGACTTTGTTTGGAAGTTGCTTTATTTGATTAAATTCTTGGCTATGATATTTCCACAAGAAGGCAATACCATCTTTTCCTACAGTTACTAGGTGCTTTCCATCGGGACTAAAACTAAGCTTACTAACTTTCTGAGTTAGCTTTTTTTCTAATCCTTTTAACGGTTTATTCTGCCAGTCCCATAAGCGAATAACGCCATCTGCTCCCTCTGTTTTAAGTTGCTTGCTATCAGCGCTAAAAAGAATATTGTTTACTACACCTTGATGACCCTGTAACTTTAATAACTCTTGATACTCTACACTTTGATTACCCAGAACACTTTGATTAGTCAGATCGAGTATACGAATCTCACCTTGAGTGCTTCCTGTTGCTAATAGTTTATTTCTATAAAACCTGCCCGAATTAACAAAATTGAGTGGGTAAGATTTGACTTCATTGCCTACCAATCTCCATAAATGTGAAGTTATAAAATCTCCCCCGCAAGCTTGATTATAAACAACCATTAATGACTTTCCATCAGAACTAACAATCACTTTCATGATTACAGCCATATATTCCAAGCTTTTTGAGGGATTTTTTATGTCTTCAAGCACTTTATTTTTTACTAAAGGATCGACCGAGAGAAGATTTATCTCTTTATTTAATTTTGGTAGATTTATTGCACACATTTCATTAAAAATAATTAACTGCCTATCAAGAATGCTTTTTTTAAAGAAAGAATTTGTAATTGTGTTTGAGCTTGATTCGATTTGATTACGTTCTTTGATTTCATAAACTATTTTTCGCAGTGTTTTTAGCACTTGAGGCTGTAGCTCATTATCTGTTTCAAACAAGAAAGGAATCCGATCATCTGGCTTAAACCAAGACAAATACCAAGGCCAGTCTTTTAGGGTTTTCGCTGCTTGTAAACTGTTTATTAACGCATTTAATTGTTGATTTGAAATAAAGTTGGCTTCCGAGGCTTGCTGAGAAGCTCTAATTTGACCAATCCGTGCATTTCTCTGACCGATTAGAGAGGCAATCAAACCCGCGCTTAACAATACTATGACCACAACGGCTCCGATCGTAAACCGACGAGCGAGCAAGGTTTTTCGAGCGATACTAAGCTGCACAAACTCTGTTTCTAACTTGTTGAACCACTTATCATTAGATTTAAGTTCTTTTTTCAACAAGTCAAGACGTGGGTTATTATGCCAAAGATAGCCTTTCGCTTGCGATCGCTCAAATTTCCACTCATCAGCCGCAGGTGTCAGTTGCCGTTGTAAAATTAAATTTTCCTCCTCCTCTTGTTTCCACTTCAACAACCTTTCCCATCCCCGCACTAAAGCATCATGGGCAGGCTCAACATAAGGTTTCTTTTCTGTATTTTCTCCTTCCACAAGCAAACGTGCATCCACAAATGTCTTAACTACCTTAAGCACTCGTGTATTTTCTGGCTCTGGATATTCTAGTTCAGACTTTAGCACCCGTCGGCGAGCTAATTCGCTACCACCGACTGCAACCATTCGCAACATTACTCGGCGGATTGTTTGCTCGTAAGCTTTATCCTGGTTCACTAAATTCTCATATTCCTGATCTGCTTTTTTAGTCAGCGAGCGCCCTACTCCCCCTAGCTTGTTATAATACTCCTCAGTAATCCCCCTATCATCTTTGTCTCCATCGTTAATATCTTCGATAAATAGGCGGTAAAGCTCATTTAACGTAAATGAAAGCAAAGGTAAAGTTCCAGGCATCCCGGCTACCTCATACACCAATTTATCTATCAGCTTGTCCGGCACAAAAAATATTGATCTTTTTGACGCAGGTTCCGTAATTACCTCCCGCAATTCAGCAGTTGTCATTTCTTTAATATGAAATCTGGCTTCCTCTTTCCAATAGTCTTTCAAAGCGGTGTCTTGGAATTGAGATTCAAAGTCAGAGCGAAGAGTCAATACAATCCGCAACCGCTCTCCATACTGAGACATTACCTGCGGCAACCATTTTAAAACCAGTTCTTGCTGCGTCTTCTCTCTTTGCTTTTCTTCTCTTTTATTTTTTTGCTTTTGTTTTTTATTTTGTTCTTTGTCTTCCTGGCGAGGTTGGAGAGTGATCAGTTCTTCAAACTGGTCAATTGTAAGCATAAGTGTGCGACCTGAGTTCTTGTCAAACCAGTTTTTAAGGTTCTGAGAAAGGAACTCAACTTGTTTCTCAAGCGGTTGGTTTTGTTTTGCTGTGTTCGACTCTCTTCTAATCCCAAACCAACTAAGAATTTTACTAAACCCTCTTGGTTCATCTGCTTGGCGTTGCTCAGAACCCGGGTTGGGATATATAAAATTAAGCTCTTGTGAAAGACTATTTGTTAATGCCGTCAGTGGAGATTCACCAAGTCGGATTGGCTTCAAAATCTTCCATGTTTGTAAATTGGAGTTAACCTCTGACCTCTGCTTTATGAGAAAGGGAATTAACCCAGCTTTTACCAAGCTAGATTTCCCTGTTCCCGAAGCTCCCAGCACTACTGTCAAGGCTCGGTGATTGGAATTATTGACTTTTTCATATAGCTGTTCAATTTGTTCCTTTCTACCGAAATATAAGTCTTTGTGTTCTTCTTCATAGGATTCTAATCCTCGATAGGGACTATCTTCTAGGCGTAGTGGAGGTGCATCCTCTAAATTAGGTTCACTCTGCAATAGAAAAAGATATTCTCCATTCTCGTGTAGTTTAAGCTGACATATACCAGGAGTTTGTGCTTTATATTCTTCTGTTTCCACTGCAACGGCTTTTCGCAGAAATCTATACAAATCATTGGCAGTAATAATGCCACCATCATAATCATCATTTTTCTTTAAAACATCAAAAAGATGTTTTGCAAAGGGAGAATGAACCTTTGAACCCACTACTACTTTGCCTCGGGGAGGAGAATCTATGGCTGTTTGCTTATCAGAAGTTGAGGTAATAACTTGCCAAGCCCGATATTTGATGTAGTGGTCGTAGACTTGTTTATAAAGTTTAACTTTCGGAACAACATCTCGATTGATGCTTGACCAGTAAAATGCTCCTGAAAAGCAGCAATCAAGAATGACCAATAGATGCCGACAAGGAAGTTTTAGCAGTGCATCGTGGAAGTCCTGCATTTTCAAGTAAGTATCAGGATTATCAGTAGCATCTTGAGGAATTAAGTAACCAACTGGCCCCTCTTGTTTTTCTTTAGCGTCAAAGGCTTTTCCATGTCCGGCAAAATAGAGTATGATGCGATCTTTATCATTAATATCTGGATTTTTTCCAAAAGGTATTTTTTTATTACTGAAGCAGTCAATCAGTTGTTTGAGCTTGTTCAGTGTAGCATCTTCATTAAGTAACAAATGAACTTCATACTGATATCGCTCTTGCATAAGGCGAGCAAATTCTTCAGCATCTGGAACTGCTGTCTCTAAGCGAGGAACTCCATTGCTGTAATCATTAATTCCGATGATAATAGCGATATTACGGTGAAAATTGTGTTTAGACTTAGACATTGATGCACTCCTATTTAAAATAAATTACCAGGTAAGAAAGGAAACAGCAATTAATGAAATTACTGTACCTTTTGAAATTTTTACTCTTGTTGCGTCAAAGCTAAACTTAACGCATTCAACCCTTCTAAATCATCGAAATAAGTCAAATGATCGCAAGCCACTTCTTGAATCATAGGAGCACTTTTTCTTCCTTCTGGAAGGCTCTTAATGCTCTGCACAGTCACAGCAATATCATTCAACTGACCCAGGAAGGGAAATTCTACAATTTGACTGCATAATTTTTGCATCAGCCGCTTTAATCGACTCGCTTCTTCTCCTTGTCCTTGCATGGCTTTGATAGAAGTATTACCAGCAAGAACTGAATAGGAAATACCTGGATCTTTAGGACTCGCAGCCAAGGATTTCAGAAACTCAGAACCCGGTTTCATCTGATCTAGGGCTACATCCACAGCTTCTATGGCACTGAGTAAACACCCCAATACTTTCACAGGCCAAGCAACGGTGGAAAGGCTATTAAGCCCAATTCCCAAAGCAAAAGTAGCCCATTCTTGCACCGTTGGCCAAGGAGAACCTGCATTTGGTGTCCCCAACATAATTAAATGTTGAACCAACTTATTGCCGCCTTCTAGCTCAATCAACCAACGAGAAACTAACCCCCCCATTGAATGAGCAACAATATGCAAAACTTTGCCGTGATTTGCTTTCAATCCTATTTCTTCTAGGCGTTTTTTCAGATTTCGAGCATTGTCTTCAATTGAAGTATTAATATTCTCGTAGTCAAAAGCCAAAACTAGGTCGTAATGATCTTTGAGAGGACATAGTTTCCCATTCAATTTAACTTTCGCTCGTTGAACGCTCTTGACCATATTATCGGTATCGCCGAGAATGCCGTGAACATAGAGCAAAATTCGCTTGCTCTTGTCTACCAGTGCTTTTATCTGCGTTTGATCTGTGACATAGGTTATCGTTTCATCTGACGCTACCTTAGCCACTCTCAGAAGCGGATATTCAAACTCTAAACCCAGCGGTTCCCACAACACCTTTTGAAATAGGATTTTAATAGACCCTTGTACGCTTCTGTCCTGATTGAATGGTTTTGGTAATCGTTGTAGATGAATTTCCGTTTTGCCATCTTTCGTTTTTTGACCTCGACCTAACGGTAGGAAAAACTCACCATCATAGCCAACAGGTAAGAGATGTTCATTTTCTCCTAATGTTGTGTCAACTAACAACTTTAAAGGCGCATCAGGGGTAACAACTGTATAGTCTTCAACTTGACTCAATTCCAGTACACTTAAACCTGGATCTGTGCCGCGACTGTTCGTGAATTGAAAAGTTTGAGTGACTTGAGGATCTTCTCGCAAAATAGGAGGCAATATCACATTTCCTAAATCCCGACTCACTTGAGGAATTGTCGTTAAACGCGCATTTGCTTGCAAGCTAGGATGCGCTTGTAACTTGACTCCTGCTGCCAGTTCCTTTTCTGCTATGGGTGAAACTCGAATAGCATCTAAGGGTCGAACAGTTGTAATTGCGATCGAATCTGTGAACCAATCATCATATTTTCCTTGACTTTTGGGTTTGATAGTACGACTCTGGACTCGATTCATCAAACGATTCAGGGAACTTTGATTGGGGGAGGAAATATCTCTTTCGATAGGTCGGGGAAAATCCAGTTCTTGTTGAGTCAGTAACCTAGCATCAAACTCAGCCGTACAAACAATCAACTTAATAATGTCTTTAAACTCGGTAATTCCTTGCTCCCATAACTCATCAGGTACTTCTAGTTCTAATTCTTCTTGATCTAAAGCCCAAGCTTCTTCTCCAGGTTTGAGAGCTACACTTCCTGTGTCAAAGAACGGAGAGCTGATGGCAAATAAATCTGTTAGATTGACTAAAGCGCAGTAAAGTTTTTTATGACTTTTATTAGTCAGTTTTATCCGAAAACTAGGAGGTTCCCACTGATTATCCGTGTGCTTATATTCCAAACGCATCTGCCCAGATTGAGAGATGTTTGGATCGTCAAAGATGAGTTTCATTTCCACATCTCCCACTTTAATCAGACCATTACCCGAACTGGGGAGGTCTGCGATCGCATTCCATCGCGCAATATGCTCTAATCGTTGAATCGCTGTTTCGGCATTCTCTGGGGCATAACCCTCAATTTGAGCTACTAAGGGGCGATCGTCAGCGGGTCGGGCAATCAAATATTGGTCATTCCGACATAGCAAACGAAACTGAGCTTTGGTGAATTCCTGTTCTTCGCGGACATAAGCAGAGGGTTGGTTGTTCAGTCCTGCTGACTGTATCGCTTGACGTGCTAACTTTACCCCCGCTTCCTCTCCCTCAAAATAAACACCTAGAGGTGGCAAAGGTAAACTGGTAATAACACCTTTAAACGTCTTATTCTGATCGGACGTTAGGTTTTCACTTCCACTGATTTCGACCTGACTTAACTGGGGCAAAACCTGAGTTACTTTGGCTTCACCGACAGACTTGGATGGTTCCCGTAAGTCTTCAGCATGGCTGTCAAAGGGAAAGAGTGCTAGTAAAGTCGTTTCGCCGTTAGAAGGACTTTGAACTCCGTGAACAGCACCCCCATCAATGACCCAACCATACTTTTTGTGATAGCTAACGGTGAAATAGGGAGTCCGTTCGGCGATCGCGCCATCTAAGAAAAATTGATTATCATCTCCTGGATGATTTATTTCAAGTTGGGGAGACTGATCTAAAACTCGACTACCAATTATAGCTTTTGCTCGGTTGAACAAATCCCGATAAGTCAACTTGCCATTAGCTTGTTGCAACGTATCCATCAAAAAGTAGGAAAAAGCACCCCGTTTTTGACCCCCTCCATTATATTCCTTCGCCAGTTGACTATCTTGACAACCCCCTAAGAGAATGTGACGACCTTTAGGAAGCTTCAGGCCAATGGAATTCAGTTCACCGTTACTGGAATTAGAGAGTTTTTCTAACTCTTCAAGTTTAAAGATAAAGCTATCTATTGGGCGCTGGCGCTTGTCTGTGGAAGCGAGACGGACTCCTGTTTCTTGGAATGGATTTTTACTGCCAGAACCGGAATGACAGCAATCAAGAATAATAGTAATGTGTGGGTTTTTAGCTGAGACTTCAGAAATCAGTTTTGCCAATTCTTTATCTGCTAAATCCCAGCCTCCTTCCTGGCGACTGTCATAACAGACCAATGTTTCATTATGTCGGTCTGGCTCTACGTGCCAAAATTCCTCTGGTGCTTCTTCCTGAGCGCCATGACCACTATAGTAGAAAAGAACCACATCATTGCTTTGAGCATTACATAGATGTTGCCGAAATCCATCTATAATCGCCTGACGGGTTGCTTCCGAATTCAGGAGTTTTTTTGGCGGAATAAGCTCATACCCTTTGTCTTTGTCAAAACGTTGGGTTAGATATAGTTCGATCGCTGTTATGTCGTTAACACAGCCTTGCAATGAAGGAACTGGGTCTTGATATTTGTCGATTCCAACTAATAGTGCGTAGATGTTACGAGTCATGAGCGTTTAGTTTATAGAGAGAACAAGGCAAAATTATAGGAAAGCTAATTAGCTAGTCTTAATCAGTAAACAGTTCGCTGCACATCAGATTGTAGGATTTGACATTTAGCCCCTTCTTGAAGAGACGATCGCCAAAGTTGACATCAGCACGATCGGGAGTTCCACCTCTCGGAGTCGCACTTAGAGCCTCATCAAGGCTTTCTAAAGAAGCCGATCGCGCTGTTGGATCTCTCGCTATTTCTTGAACTCTGATTCCAAGCTGCGCCTTGAGACTATCTTCATCAAGCTCTAACAGCTTTTGATATAATTCATCACTCTGTGTCATAATGCTTAATTTTAGTTGTTGAATTTCAACTAAATTTTGGGGCTGGTCGTGGTTTGATTCTAAGAGAGCAACCCCCAAAAATTTCCTAGCTTTTAGTTCAGTCTTAAATTAGCCAAAAGGCCAGCTCGCAACTGGCCGTAAGTACAGGACAGAACCTGTACTTTTGGCTAGGTGTCGTGCCAAACCACAGGCTGGCAAGGCTTTTCGGAGGGCGATCGATTTTAGATTGTAGATTTTAGATTTGCTCCCACGGGCTGTATCGATCGCACGTGATGAGTACGCTACGCTTTTTTCAAGGGTTCACGGCCTGTACCGGGGGGCTGTGACCAAATTGCTTTCGGTCAGCCTAAAAAATTAAATACAAATAAACCCGGTTGCTTTCGTCTACTCCAAAAAGCTGATTTAAAATGGTACAAAATATCAATTTTAATAAATTTTCACTATTTAGATAGATGTCGTATTTCTAGTTTTTTATCTACCATGATCGTATCGAGTTATTAATAGAATTGCCGTGATTTTTCCCAACCCTAGTCCATTTCCCGGCCCGCAGATTCCCAGTACCGAACCGGGGTTCCCGACTATACCCGCATCGCCACCAGTGCCGGGCCCCGTTCCCGAACCGATTCCCGGCATTGTACCCGAACCGGTACCTGCGCCAATTCCGCAGCCCATTCCCGAACCGGTGCCGGAAACTGTACCCTCTCCAATTCCTCAAACAGTGCCGGGGCCAATTCCTCAGACAATCCCTGAACCTGTTTAAATTATGTTTTGGTCGATCGCGAAATTTAAGATTGTTTGTAAGGTCGATCGCAAAAACCGGCTTTCTCCCAAGTCCCCAATCATTTTGTTGAATATCAGACTTGAAAAAACTCGGTTTTTGCGTAGATTATCGATTACTTGAAGTTGAGCGCAGTCTCTTTACAAAGGTCAACAGCACCCAAAGCAGTCCATTTGCCGTCATCGTATTCGGCCCTGACATCGAAAATACAGCCCGCATCCGAGCCGCCGTAGTCAGCTTGATCCCACTCAAAATCTGCCTTTTCCCGATCGGTAATGGGGGCCTCTAGCTCGTTTTCTCCCCAAGTATCCTTATCGGGAGGAGACATATAAACGGCTGTCATCGTCTTGCCGCTGTTGTTAATCACCGAAATTTTGACCACCTCAGCGAAAACGCTAGCTGCTGTCAGCCCTAACAGGGGCAGCGACAGCCCCGCAGCGATCGTTACTTTGCTTAACCACTTGTTAACCATTGAGCCATCTACCTCAAGTTAGATATTTATTCAAGCTTAGCTGTAGAAGTTAGAAGGGACAAGTCAGATATATTGCTATTGCTTATGATATTTTGAAACAGTGATATGTTTCTAAATAGCTATGCTTACTGCCGGAATTGTCGGACTGCCTAATGTTGGCAAATCTACTTTGTTTAATGCTCTGGTTGCTAATGCCAAGGCGACTGCTGCTAATTTTCCTTTCTGTACGATCGAGCCAAATACGGGTATCGTGGCAGTGCCAGACGAACGGTTGAAGGTGCTGAGCAATATTTCCAATTCCGTGCAAACTGTGCCGACGCGGATGGAATTTGTGGATATTGCGGGTTTGGTGAAGGGGGCGAGTCAGGGGGAAGGACTGGGAAATCAGTTTTTGTCTCACATTCGGGCCGTAGATGCGATCGTCCACGTTGTCCGCTGTTTTGACAATGATGATATTATTCACGTTGCGGGTTCTGTCGATCCCCAGCGAGATATTGACATTATCAATCTCGAATTAATTTTAGCAGACTTAGCTCAAATTGAACGCAGGCTCGATCGCACTCGCAAACTGGCCCGCAACAACAAGGAAGCCCAGGCTGAAGTGGATGTACTCGAAAAGTTGGTCGCGGTTTTGAATGCGGGGAAACCTGCGCGGCAGTACAGTTTCACAGATGAAGAATCTGAATTAGTTAAAGGTCTGGAATTACTGACCAATAAACCAATTATCTATGCTGCTAACGTGTCTGATGACGATTTAGCAACTGGAAATAGCTATGTCGAACAAGTGCGGGAAGTAGCAGCTAAAGAAAATGCTAAGGTTGTCATAGTTTCGGCGCAAGTTGAGTCAGAATTGGTGGAGTTGTCAGAGGAAGAACGAACGGATTTCCTAGAATCTCTGGGGGTAAAAGAAGGGGGTTTGAAATCTCTGATTCGAGCTACTTACGAATTATTGGGTTTGCGGACTTATTTTACTAGCGGCCCGAAGGAAACTCGCGCTTGGACGATTATCGCCGGAATGTTAGCACCGCAAGCTGCGGGGGTAATTCACTCGGATTTTGAACGGGGTTTCATCCGGGCCGAAACTGTAGCATATGAAGATTTGGTTGCTACGGGCGCGATGAATGCAGCTAAGGAAAAAGGCTTAGTTCGCAGTGAAGGGAAAGAGTATGTTGTACAAGAGGGGGATGTGCTGTTGTTCCGATTTAATGTTTAGCTTTTTTAAGGAGATTGGCACATGGATATCGTTTCGCTGGCAATTGCTTGGCTGGTAACTTCGGTGAGCTTTTTTATCATTTCCAAATTGCCCATCGGGGTGGACATTGACACTTTTGGAAAAGCGATGATTTCGGCTGCGGTTTTTGGATTGCTGAATGCTTTGGTGCGGCCACTTTTTGTGGTTTTGGGTTTTCCTTTGGTGTTGGTAACTTTTGGTTTGTGGATAATTGTTATCAACGCGATTATCTTTGGATTGGCGGCTTGGCTAGTGGATGGATTTCGCTTGCGCTGGGGAATTTGGAGTGCTTTGCTGGGGGCTATCGCCCTCGGTTTTATCAACTCTTTGCTCTATGAGCTGTTGCGGACTCTGCCTAGTGTAAGGTAGATCCGGGTAATGCGGGGGGCGGAAGGAAAGGGCGGGTTTATTCATCCTGTTAGTTATCGCAAATATTTCAGGTGAAACCCGCCTCTTCGGCAAATATTTTAGGTTTAATTCTCCCATATCAGGTATTTGTTTTTTGGTATTGGTTGAGTTATTTGCCTTCGCAGTAGTGGATAAATTGCTCTGGAACGAGGCGCAATTCGCCCGATCGAAAGCGCTCGATCGGTATCCAAAGTGCGTTAAATACCCACTCTCCGTCTGCAAAGGCTAGACTCTCCAATTCATAAAATTTGCCATCGACAAAATCGCACTGGTATAATTGTATTAATTCATGTCCGGCTTGGCCATTATAAACAAAGAAGTTTTCCAAACAAGTCAAATATTTGATGTTTGTCAACTCGGCTTGAATTTCTTCTTGAAACTCTCTTTGCAAAGCGTCGATGCTGTGTTCTCCGAATTCTATGCCACCGCCCAAAGCGCGGTAAAATGTGTCTTGTTTGACGGGATCTTCGCATTCTGACACGAAAATGCGATCGCCCGATTGAATTAATCCTAAAACAATTACGCGAACTTTACCTTTTTGCATAATTAGTTATCAGTCATTAGTCATCAGTCATTAGTTATCAGTTAACTGGTTCCTAGGCTATGTCTAGGAATCAATGTCCAGAGGCTCTGCCTCGCTTTCGGAGCAGCAAAATAGGAGGCAGAGCCTCCGGATATGTGTGACCAGGCAGAGCGTAGTAACGAGTAGAATCCGCCCCTAATGAGTAATCACTAATCACTAATTATCAGCGGCAAAAGTCTCTCGACGGCGACTGGTGTCAACGGGCCAGTTTCTATTTTCCCCGCCAATAATGAGTTTTTCAATGGTTACGAATTCTTTGCTGAGTTGCTGGAAAACATTAATCAAGACATCGAGGCCAATTGCATCGCTAGTACCCAAATCAAACCAGCAGCGAGCCCAAGAACCTTGATACTCCATTTCTCCCATATTGTGCATCAAAGCCATCATGCTTTGGTCGGCTAGATTAACATCGTAATTCATCTGACTGATATCTAAGCCTTCATCTTGAACTTGCAAATTTTCTGCATTAAATCCTCCCAGTTTTCCCAAGAAAAACCAAGAGTCAAACACTTCTTCAACATACTGTTTTTCACCGTTTGAAGGCACGTTGCTGAACTTCAGCCAAATCCAGAGGTCAAAGGGGTTAAACTCGCGAAACTCTACTTGCATAGTTTTTTTGTGTTTTTATAGTGGTGGTAAGGCCGCCGGCCCCCAGACTCCATCTGCATCTCTAATTTTATCGCGCATCGGGTCGCAGGCGCGAGATTGGCTGTCGAGACGGTTACGGGTTCTGCACTGCTGAAAGAAAATTTCTGCTACTAAACTGCGTGGCAGTTGGTCGGGTTTTGCTAAGGCTGCGTCGAAGTTTTTTCTGGCTTCCTCAAGTAAGGTTTTGTTGCTGTCTTTTCCCTGGGATTGGGAAAACAATATTTGTGCTTTTAGATAGAGAACTTCGGGATTATTTGGCGTTTCAGCTAGCGATTTGTTGGCAAATTCTAAAGCGCGATCGTACTTTTTTAAGTCTCGATATCCTACTGCCATGCCGCGATAAGCTAAGTAGCGGGGAGAGGCTTTTTGTTCGAGTCTTTGAATTGCTTCGTTGGGATTGGAAAAGGGTAGGTTTGTGGCTAGCATTAAGTCCATGTAGCCTTTGATTAGGTTTAATTCTGGGTCGTTGGGCGCTATTTTGTCGGCGGCATCTAGGTATTGAAATACTACTCGCAATTTACTCAACGCTTGGGGCGCGCCTTTGGCTGTTCCTTCTTTGGCTATAATGTTCGCCCCTTCTAGAAAGTAACCTGCTGCTGTGTAAATATTGCCGCGCAATGGATTAGTTTTAGTCAATTTTTCGCCGACTTCGCGGGTTTTTTGTGCGTAGGAATTCATCGAGTTTAAGTCCTGCTCGATGTAGGATAGGGAGGCTGCCATTGCATAGGCTAGCGGCTCGTTTGGTTCGGTTGATAGTGCTTGTTTAATTTGAGTTTTTGCTTGTTTGTAGTTTCCTTGCTGAAACATTGTTTTGAAAGCGGTTTCGGTGTTGGGCCCGATCGCCTGCGGGTTGCTGCTGCGAAAGGGATCGCCCGCTACTGCGGAGTTAATGCAGATACTGAGGGCGATCGCTGCTGCACTGGCGATCGCCCGCACTGTCTGTTTAGAACTTAACATTTGCTTGCCCAGCGATGCTAAAGGGGTTTTCGTCATCGTCAATTCTCTCAATGTAATATACTGTAAACTAGAAACAAGAGAGTTAAATTTTTAGACTTTCGGACCGCGACCAAAAAAAGAGTAAAATTTGCTTGATTTTTGATGGTTGTTGAGGTATATTTTAATAATGGAATTGTGACTTGTAATATATTGAAGCACAGATTCCCATTATCAAAATATACCATGAAAAAACAGAAAAATCAAATGCCAATCCTGAAAAATAAAGAAAAATTTTGTCAAGATTTATGTAAAATAATTCTCTGCGATCGACCCCAGCCAAAAACAGCCTTAACTATCAATAGCACAACCCGAATTTCCCCGCTCTAACAATAAATATTTTTCTAATTGTTGACTGTTGACTGTTGACTGTTAACAACTGCCAACTGCCAACTGCCAACTGCCAACTGCCAACTGCCAACTGCCAACTGCCAACTGCCAACTGCCAACTGCCAACTAAAAACTGCCGTTAATGCTTTATCTAAAAAACTTAGTATATCATCCTACCGCCTGTCCGAATCCTATTCTGAAAAATATTAACTTAGAACTTCCCTCGCAGCAAATGGGGCTGATTGTGGGCCGCAGCGGTTCAGGCAAAAGTACCCTATTAGAAATATTAGCAGGTTTAGCGGAAAAAACTAGCGGCGACATCCGCTGGCGGGAACAAGAATTAACACCGGAACACTTGCAACAATTAGGAGGGTTAGTATTCCAGTTTCCAGAAAGGCATTTTTGCGGAGGCACAATTTTAGAAGAATTGCGACTGGGGCATCCTGAATTGGGACAAGAACAAATCAACAAAGCAATGGCAGAAGTGGGACTCGGACATTTGCCGCTGCGCGCTTCCCCCCACGCTTTGAGTGGCGGGCAACAGCGCAGGGTAGCCCTGGCAGTGCAGCTAATTCGGCAGCCGCATTTGCTACTTTTGGACGAACCGACGGCGGGTTTGGATTGGTCGATGCGCCGGCAGTTGGTAAGCTTGTTGAGTAAGTTGAAAAGTCACTGGACTTTGTTGATTGTCACTCACGATGCTAGCGATTTGCTGAGCGTTGCTGACCGATTTTGGACTTTAGATCACGGGGATTTGCAGGAGGTCGATCGGGCTAAATTAGAAGCTAAGGAAACGAGTTTTGTGAGTCATTAGTCAGTAGTCAGTAGTCATTAGTCATTAGTTAGTGCGGGCGGGTCTATCGCATTATGAAGCATTTTTAAGTGCAGATAATTTGCAGAGCTTACAAAAGAGTGGGAATAAAAGATGAATCAGATTACAATGCCTGTGTTGCCCCAGATGAACGAGTTGTGGCAAAAAACGCTGAATTGGCAGCCGGATGAGTCGCAGCAACAAAAATTTCAGCGGCTTTATGAGTTAATTGTCGAGGGAAATCGCTCCTTGAATTTAACTCGAATTACTGAGCCGATGGAGTTTTGGGAAAAACATTTGTGGGATTCTCTGCGGGGAATTGGGAGACTGCTGCCAGCTAATAACAGTGCAGAAAAAAATAGCGAATTGCCCCTAGATTCGGTGCATAAAGTTATTGATATTGGCACTGGTGGGGGTTTTCCGGGGTTGCCGATCGCGATCGCCCTGCCGCATTTATCAGTTACTTTGCTCGATTCTACTCGCAAAAAAATTACTTTTTTGGAAACAGTTGTGCCGTCTTTAGGGATAGAAAATGCGGCGACTTTGTTGGGCAGAGCCGATGAAATTGCCCGACAGCCACAGCACAAACAAGCTTACGATTTAGCAGTTCTCCGAGCAGTGGGAGCCGCTCCTCTCTGCGCTAAATCCGCACTGCCTCTGCTGAAAAATGGCGGTTTAGCTGTACTTTACCGAGGGAATTGGACGGTGGAGGAAGAAACCGAGTTGCAAAGGGCGATCGAGCATTTGGGCGGCACCATTGAGTCAGTCGAAGCATTCACAACGCCGACGAGTCAGGGGGCACGGCACTGCGTTTACTTGCGGAAAGTTGTACAGCAGTTCGAGCGTCCCGTGCGCTAGTAGGGACACGGCACTGCCGTGTCCTGTATTTCATCGGCCGTGTCCTGTATTTCATCTAATTGAAAACTACCCGATAGCCTTTTCGTAGCGCTTGTTAATTGCCGCCCAATTAAGAACATTCCACCAAGCTTTTAAGTAGTCGGCACGCAAATTTTGGTATTTGAGATAATAAGCGTGTTCCCAAACATCGTTACCCATAATTGGATAGTTGCCCTCCATGAAAGGAGTGTCTTGATTTGCCGTAGTTGTAATCTCAAGTTTGCCAGCTTTATTGCGGACTAGCCAAACCCAACCGCTGCCAAAACGCTTGGCGCCGGCATCGTTAAATTTTGTTTTAAAATCGTCAACACTGCCGAAATTTTGCTGAATTGCTGTTGCAAGTGCCCCTGTAGGTTCGCCGCCGCCGTTGGGACCCATGATTTCCCAAAACATACTGTGATTTAGGTGCCCGCCACCATTGTTACGCACGGTTGTGCGAATATCTTCCGGCACTTTGCTCAAATCTCGCAGCATATCTTCCGCAGAGATATTTTTGAGTTGCGGGTATTTACTGACAGCATCGTTGAGGTTTTTAACGTAAGCGGCGTGGTGTTTGTCGTGGTGAAATTGCATTGTCCGCGCATCGATGTGCGGTTCTAAAGCATTGTATTCGTAGGGCAGAGGTGGCAGTGTAAAAGGCCCGGGGGTTTGGGCTATTTTGGGACTTTCTGCAATTGGACTTGCTTGCGATACATTATTTCCTGACGCTTGGCAAGCACCTGCGGTAATAGCTCCGACGGTGGCTGTCACTAAATACAAGAAATCTCGGCGTTTGAGAGTCATAAAAAGTACCTAAGTGCATTATTAACTGTTTTATCTCAGATTAAAGCAAAATGGGAGTGAGTTGAGAAAAAAAGTGGTATCGCCCGAATGGATGAGACGGATGGGCGATGGTTGTGATAGTTTCTCAAGTATAGGCTAATTGTGTGCGCGTAACTAACTCACGTGCTCCGGTTCACTAATCCGGTTTCTGTCTCGAAACCGGGTTTTTTTTGATTATTCTTGGGACAAGCGCTGGATGGCTTCGCCCCCAAAAAGCCGATCGGCTGCTTGGAGAATACCGGGAATTTTAGCAGCGTGAGGACTGTGGGCTAGGCAGCGGCGCAAGTCTAATTCATTGAGGCGATCGGCTTTTTGGCCCGGGAACCAGTGACTGGCATTACCTAAGAGGTTGTAGCGCATCTTGCAATAGTCGATCGTATCGTAAGCCTGCGCCAAATTCCACAGCCACAGAATCACATAAATATTAATACCTCCGGGAGTATTTTCGATAGTTGGTAAACCGACGTGCCAAGTCTTAAACCAATCTTTTCCTAATTTATCAATGGCTGCTTTTTCTAACTTTTCTAACAATGGTGGCAAAATTTCATCGGCTCTATCTAACAATTCTACAGCTTTAAGATGCTCGTTAAAATCTTCAGGTTTGGCGGCCCCCAAACTTAAAGTATGTACTTGCGGATGCGACAAACAAAACAAATCATTAAACACCATTGGACTCAGCGGATAGCACAAATCTACCAATTTTTGCGGCGGGCTGTAAAGTTGACCTCCTTTGTCGGAAGGACTGATAATAAAAACGCCCATATCGTGACGTTTAGCAGCTTCTATAGCCGACCAATTACTTTGATTGATGTAGTACCAGTGCAAGTTAAGATAATCAAATTGATTGGTTTCAATTGTTTTGACAATCACATCCGTCGGGCCGTGAGTTGAGAAACCAATAAACCTAACTTTCCCTTCTGCTTGTAACTTTCTCGCCACATCCATGCAGCCGCCCGGACGGATAGACTCCTCTAGCAATTCCCACGTATTAATGCCGTGTAGCGACAGCAAATCGACGTATTCTAGTTGCAAATAAGCTAAGGATTTATCAAAGTCTTCGCGGAACTCTTGGGAGTTTGGTTTGGGGCTAACTTTCGTTTGCACTATCAACTTTTCGCGGGAAAACTTCGGGAAAATCCACCCCAATTGCATTTCGGAAGTGCCGTAACCGCGAGCAGTTTCTATGTGATTTATGCCGCATTCAATCGAGTAGCTAATCGTCGCTTCTAGATTTTGTTGATTGTCTGGGGGGATTTCATTGGCTGGCACGTCTTGCCATTTATACTGATATCTCATGCCACCGCAGGAAAAGACGGGCATGGATAATTCTGTGCGACCGAATCTGCGATATTGCATCATAAAAAGTTGACAGTTGACAGTTGACAGTTGACAGTTGACAGATGAATCGCCTGGTTTTTAGGATGGAGATTTATAAACCACCCTAAAAATATTCCTCCGCCATACAGGAGTTTAAACCCCTGAATTTTGACAATCAAAGTCAAGGTAAGCCCAAGTGCATTTAAATTGTATAGTCAAATTTAAGAAAAGTCTTGTGTGGAGTAGGGGTTGGGCCCGAAAGCCCGCCCTAAAAATACAATTTAGATGCCCAACAGCTTAACTCGCATATTGCAGCATTCTCCTGAACAGGCAAAATGCCTGTTCCCCCAAGAGTTTTTGACCGCCCGTGTGGCAGTTTTGACTATTTAGAAATCTCCCGGACTACGGGTTTTCCGTCTTGTATTTCGCCGACTAAAACCAAATCTGTACAGTCTACAAACAAACCATTTTCTAACACACCGGGAATGTTATTCAAGCTTTTTTCCATTTCTCCGGGGTTGGCAATGTCATCAAATTTGACATCAATTACCATATTACCTTGATCGGTAATTACCGGGCCTGCTTTTTTCACGCCCATGCGGAGTTCGGGTTTGCCGCCCAATTTTTCAATGGCGCGCATCACTGGTGTTAATGCCATCGGTATAACTTCGATGGGTACGCGAAAAGTCGAACCCAATTTATCTACAATTTTAGAACTGTCAACTACTACAATAAATTGAGTGGCGAGGTAATCGACTACTTTTTCGCGGGTGTGGGCTGCGCCGCCACCTTTAATTAAGTTGAGGTGGGGATCGACTTCATCAGCGCCGTCAATAGCCACATCAATTCTGTCAATTTCATCTAGTGTTGTCAGCGGTACTCCGTACTGTTTGGCTAACACTTCTGATTGAAAAGATGTCGGCACTCCTTTGATATCTTTGAGTTCACCTGATTTTATGCGATCGCCCAATGCTTGAATAGTATAAGCTGTAGTTGACCCGGTGCCGAGTCCGACAATCATACCAGATTTTACGCGATCGGCAGCAGCAAAGCCGACTTGCTGTTTCATCAATTTTACGGGATCTTGTTCTGTGGTCATGTTCGGTACTCCTTAATAGTTTTAAGATTATACCATTTATTATGGATTTATTTAACCGCATAGAGCGCATAGAACGCAGAGAGGAAGAAGAAGAAGAGAGGGAAATCGCAAATTATTTCAAGTGGGAACTTCTCTCTTTTTTCTCTGGTCCCTCTGCGTCCTCTGCGGTTAAATAAAAAAATCTAGTTCACAAATCGGTGGATAATTGCCACAATGAAAATCGGCTTTCTCGATACCTACACTTGGGATTACAATATTGAAACTCCTTACTGCAAACCTTTGGGCGGCACTCAGTCTGCTATTTGTTACTTAGCTGAGGCGTTTGCTGCACAGGGAAACGAGGTATTTTTGCTCAACAATACCTCCGAGTCGGGGATGTCGCACGGTGTTGATTGCAGGCGCAGGGTGGGAGACAAATCAAATTTATAATTGCTGCGATCGCTCGATTTTTTAGTTATAGTCAATACAGTCGGCAAAGCGCTGGAAGTTAAGCCGCTTTTGGGCGATCGCACTCAATTAATTTTGTGGATTCATAACGAACCGGGCTTTGTATTCCTCCAAGATTTTAAGAATGAGCGAGAAATCAATGCTTGCGATGCTTTTGTATTTGTCGGCGACTGGCAGCGTGAGCAATTTCATTGCCGTTTCCTGATTGACTCCAATCGCATTTGTGTTTTAAGAAATGCGATCCTACGTGGTTTTGCTAATATTTTTGTTGATAATATTTTTATCCTCTCTCAAAAATCTCGACCGCCCATTCTAGCTTACACCAGCACTCCATTTCGCGGACTTGATATTTTGTTAAAAGTCTTTGCCGAAATTCGTCAAGCTGTCCCCGGAACCAGATTAAAAGTATCTTCAAGCATTAAAGTACACCAAATAGACGACAATGATAACAGCTTTTTTTCGGTCAACTTTACTACCAGTGTCAGGAAACAGAAGGCGTCGAGTACGTCGGTTCCTTACCGCAACCCGAACTCGTCCGGCAACTGCGTTCAGTCGCGGTTTTAGCTTACCCAAATACCTATTTGGAAACCTCATCTATTGCCGTGATAGAGGCGATGGCCTGCGGTTGCCGGATTGTGACGAGTGAATTGGCAGCTTTGCCGGAAACAACTGCTGGATTTGCCCGTCTAGTTTCAATGTCAGGGGTGAAAAATTTTGCATCGATAACTAATTGGAAGCGGGCGGGCAAGGCAGATTGGGAGGGATATACAAGGCGGTTTTTATAGGCGATAGTCGGAGTTTTAAATGAGGCCAGCGGTGCGGGTGGCGCAACTGCTGAAAATCATCTGAGACAGCAGGTAGAATATATAAATCGAGGGTGTACTTGGTCTGTGCGATCCCGATAGTGGGTAGAATGGCTGAATAGTATTAGTGTAAAACCTGTAAGAGTGGCAGAGCAAATGATCGGGAATTCTTTAGTAGGTTTAGAGGCAGTGAGAGATTATTTTCAAAAGGGAAATTGGCTGAAAGAGCGAGGTGATCTCGGTGGCGCAATCGAGAACTATCAGAAAGCTTTAGATTTTAATCCAGGAGATGCAGAAGTTCATAAAAAGTTGGCGGAAGTTTATGTTTTGCAAGGAGAATTTGAAAAGGCGATCGCATCTTGCAATCTCGCTCTTAAATTCCAACCTAATTTTGCTGCCGCTTACTTGACAATGGGCAATGCCTTGCACAGTCAAGGAAAGCTGGAGATGGCAATAGAAGCTTACTTGCAAGCTTTAGAAATTCAGCCAGAATTTGCTGAAGCCAGCGCGAATCTCGGTAGTATGTATTACAAGTTAGGGCAATTGGAACAGGCAGCCAATTATTACCAAAAAGCTCTGGTAATTAATCCTCAATTGTGTTCTGTCAATATGATGCTGGGCAGTGTTTGGCAGCAGCAAGGAAAGTTAGAGGCAGCCATTACTTGCTATCAAAAAGTGCTGCAACAGCAACCGGGAGATGCCAGCGCTGCTGAGAAATTATCGAGTTTAATCGCACAAAAAGAGCTGGTCGCTACTGACAGCAACTTTATCGAATTAGAAACAGAATCAGGGGAATCGCCACCAGTATCTGTCAACAAAGATGAAGGCTACGGCTTGCAGCCTTCGAGTATCAATTTGCCGGCAGCGCCCACCACTGAGACTTTAAATACTCCGTTTACAAACCCCGCCGAACTTTCCGAACAAGTTACCTCGATTAATGTTCCAGATAGCGGACAAGTTGCCAATTTTCAAGAAGTAGAACCGTACAATAAACTCGCCGAAGACTTTTTAGTTCAAGGTAAAATTAAAGAGGCTATCGCAGCTTGTCAGCAAGCGCTAAAAATTCGACCGGATTTCATCTACGCTTACGTCACTTTAGGCAATGCTTTGCAAGCAGGAGGCAAAACTGAAGCTGCAATTCGATCGTATTCTCAAGCCCTAGAATTGCAGCCAAATTTTGCGGAAGTGCGCGCCAATATCGGCAGTATGTATTTCAAAATGGGGCGTTTGGAAGAAGCGATCGCCCATTACCAGCAAGCCATCGCCCTGAGTCCCGATTTAGCGGGAGCTCACTGGAATTTAGGGAAAGTATATCACCAACACGGCAACATCGAAGCAGCGATCGCCTGTTTTAAAAGAACCTCCGAACTCAACCCGCAGCTAGTCGGTGCAGACTTCCACTTTAACTTAGGTAATCGACTTTTGGGCCAAGGAAAGCGCGACGAAGCCATCGAATGCTACGAAAAGGCGATCGCCATTAAACCAGATTGGGCAGAAGCTTACGGTAACATCGGCAGCGCGCGATCGCAACAAGGCAATCTCGACGCCGCCATCGCTTATTATCAGAAAGCTGTAGCTTTAAAGCCACATTTAGAAGTTTTGCACTTCAATATAGCCAATTCTTTTTTACAGCAAAACAAGTACGACGAAGCAATTACTAATTACCGAAATACTCTGAAAATTAAGCCCGACTGGCCGGAAGTTCACGCTAACCTCGGCAGTTGTTTTTCCATGCAGGGGCGGCTCGAAGAAGCTCTAGCCAGCTATCAGCAAGCTTTGGCATTAAAACCGAGTTGGGCAGAGGTTTACTGCCGGATGGGACACATTCAGAAACAAGATAAGCCTTTGGAGGCGATCGCCAATTTTGAAAAAGCGATCCAATGCAACCCCAAATTTAGCGAAGCCTACCAACAACTGTGCGACTTGCTAAGCCATTCCACCAACCTCGCTGGAGCCCGTAGCGTAGCCGACAAATACTGCGAAAACTGCGGCGAAAATGCCCCAGTCATGTCAGCTACAGCCTACGTCTTTTCCTACCTGCAATCAGGTGTCAGCAAACAGGCAATTCAGAAACTCGAGGAAATCGAGAAACTATGCTACGAAAAGGTCGAAACCTTTAGCGTGATCGAACTAAAACTACTCTACGAAATCTTCCTGTTTGCAGTTTCTCACCTGCGAGACAACCGCGAAAAGAATGCCAGTTTTTACAGACTCATTGCCAAAGAATACTACCAAAAAGCCGTTCCTAAACGCCAGGAAATTAACAGAAGCAACCTAGCAAATTACCAAACAAAAGAACAGCGTCCTTTAAAAATAGGCTTCCTTTCCAAACACTTCCGCCGCCACTCAGTAGGCTGGTGCAGCGAAGCTTTAATTCGCGAATTAAGCCACATCACCCCCCACGTTCACCTTTACGTCACCGGGAAACTCCACCGAGATGAGGTTACGCAGCGGTTTGAAGACATGGCGGGCAAGTTTTACTGGCCTAAAAAATATCCAAACGGCTTTGCTGACGGCGGCGAAATCTTCGCCGAAGTAGCGCAAGACAACTTGGATGTATTGATAGACTTAGACTCGATGACAGTACCCACAAATGTGGAAGTGCTGTATCAATATCCTGCGCGGATTTGCGTTTCTTGGCTGGGATTCGACGCACCTTACATTTCAGATAATCACTATTTTCTGTGCGACGAACACACTCACCCCCCTGGTGTTGAAAAAAATTACTTAGAAAAGTTAGTAAGACTGCCTGCAGGTTCGGTAGCAATTGGCGCACTGCAAAGCATTCCTGTGAATCGAGAGGGGATTAGAAATGCTCTCGGAATTGGCTTAGATCAAATGACTTATCTGTGCGTTGCCCCAGGGAGAAAAACCAATCCAGAAATGGTACGAGCTCAAGTTACAATTCTGAAGGAAGTACCAGATAGTGTGTTAATCCGCAAAGGTCAAGGCGACCCCGATGTTATTCACAGCACTTACCGCGAAGAATGCGAAATTCAGGGAGTAGATTTTGCTCGGATTAAGTTTATAGGGCAAACCAGAAGTGAAGAAGAACACCGGGCTATTTATTATGTAGCCGACGTGCTTTTAGATTCCTATCCTTACAACGGCGGGACTCATAATTTAGAGGCTTTATGGGCGAATTTGCCAGTGGTAACTCGATCCGGCGACCAATATCTTTCGCGCATGGGTTACGCTTTTCTGAAAAGTGCAAATGTTGATGTTGGTGCGGCGTGGACTTGGGAAGAATACACGCAGTGGGGAGTTAAGTTTGGCCGCGATGCTGGTTTCAGAAATGCGGTGAAAGAGCATTTAGTAAAATCTAAGCAGCCAGAACATCTCGCACCTTTGTGGAATCCTAAAAAGTTGGCTGAGGATATGTATGAGGTGTTTCAAAAACTTTTGTCGGCTGACGGTTGACGGTTGACGGTTGACTGTTATCAGTTATTGGTTATTTGTTACTCGCTTGGGGTTGCTAATAACCAATAACCAATAACATTAGTCTGCACCGTCAACCGTCAACTCTCTCTGTGTTCTCAGGGGGCGATCGCCTATCAAGCATTGGAGATGGCTGTGGGCGATCGCATTCGATCGAGTTGACGAGCAAGACTTCTGGAACTGGTACAAATTTTGCTAATCCTCGACATCACCCTACAGCGCCACTGGCACACTCACCTCCTTACCAGCAGGATGATTTCGTGCTACCTTCCTAATGACTTTTTACCAAAAGTAGATTACTATTAAATTGAACGCTCTTTGCTAACCCTCTTGTCAAAACCTTTAGTTTAGACAAAAGGAACATCTAGGATGTAATTTTATGGATTTTGCTGACCCCGTAATTCCTCCACTAATACTTATACTTACTGGTGTAATTTGCCTGGGTGCCAGTTTGATAAAAACACCGTGGTTTGAAATCCACCTTAAAAGTAGCTGGCTTCTTACAGTAATTTCTGTGTGGCTTGTTATGGTAGGTTTATTTCTCGTCCTTCTTTGCACAACTCTTCTGACTACTCACTAATAGCCACTCGATCGCGCCCGCCAGACTTAGCTCGATACAGTGCCTTATCCGCCGCTTCAATCAACATTTTCGGGGAATTTTGACTTGGCGAAACTGCCGCAACTCCCAAGCTGAGAGTCACAGAATCACTGACAACAGACTTGATGTGGGGAATGGCCAATGCTTTGACGCGGCAGCGGATTGCCTCCGCAACCGCCTGTGCAGCGACGACATCCGTATTTGGCAAAATTACCCCAAATTCCTCGCCGCCGTACCTAGCAGCCAAATAGAGGCGTTCTGGGGGTGCATTTGTGCAAGCATCTCCGATCGCCCGCGCCACTTGCTGCAAACAAGCATCCCCGGCTTGATGGCCGTAATTGTCGTTGTAAAGTTTAAAACAGTCAATGTCGCACAGAATCAAAGATAGCGGTTCCGAAGAGCTCGACTGCTCCCATTCTCGGTTGATCACCTCGTCAAAACGGCGGCGGTTAGCTAGTTGAGTCAGACTGTCCAAATTCGCCAACCCGTCCAACCGCTGGTTGGCCGCAGCTAGCTGCTGGTAAAGTAAAGATTGTTCGATCGCGATCGCCACTTGAGTACCCAACTGACTCAGCAAATCCACATCAAACTGCTGCCACTGGCGGGGGGCCGAACAGTGGTGGGCAATCAGCAAACCCCACAACTTCGGCACTTGACAAGAACCGTTACCTTCCCTAGGTTCTATGCCCTGCTGGACAATCGGCACCACCAAATTTGCCTTCACCTGACAAGTCTCCAAAAATTTAAGGTGACACTCGCTCAAATTAGAAGCATGAATATCCTCTATGGCGCGAATGCGGCCCTTTAAATACTGTCCGATGTAAGTATTGGCAAAACAGCAATCGTCAATTCCCATCCCCTTGAGTGGCATCCATCCTTCTGCAACCGACTCCACCACCACATCTCCGTTCCAGTCTGGTCGGAAGCGGAAAATCAGCACGCGATCGGTTACCAAAAACTCCCGCACTTCCGCTACTGTAGTGTTGAGAATATCTTGAAGATCCAGAGAAGAACGGATGCGTGATTGAATCTGTGCGATCAAGCGTTCCCGTTCTATTTGTTGCCGCAGCGCGACTTGGGCTTGCTTACTTTTAGTTATGTCCCGACCTTCCGGCAGCAACAATACTATTTTCCCAGTTTCATCCGCGACAGGTTTGAGAGAAAAATCAACAATTGCCGTCCGATTTACACCTTGAACTTCCACTTCATAGCGGACAAATTCACCTTGTGCCGATCGAGAAATCGCCTCTTGCAACTGTTCCTGAACTTCCTCAGAATCTCCCCACCAGGGCAATAGCCAAAACGGTTTATTAGCCACATCCCGTAGCTTAATTCCGGCAAAATCTAGAGAAGTTTGATTAGCTTCCAGCAGAGTACCGTCCGGTTTCAATAAGCTCACAAATTGGAAAGAAGAATCAAAAATTGCCCGAAACCGCCTTTGAGAATCTCCCAACATTGCCGTCACCTTTTCGCGAGAGGTAATATCGCGGAAGCGCCACACCCTGCCAATAATATTTTGTCCGACTCGAATCGGCTGCGTGTAGCGCTCAAAAGTGCGGCCGTCTTTAAATTCTAGAATATCGCAACCTTCCGACTCCGCATCGCTATAAAATTCTTTAACTCTCTGCAAAAAAGCTCTCGGATCTTTCACTTGCTTAGTGAGAAATGCCAGCCGCAGCGTTCTATCCATTGAATTTCTAACTTCTTCATAAATTCCCCACATTTGAACTAATTTTTCGTTATAGCTAATCATTTCTCCGGCCGTAGTAACGGCGAGAATGCCGTCGGCGGTTGCTTCTAAGGTAGCGTGCAGCAGAGAGCGCGATCGCTCTAATTCTGCTGCGGTCAATTTGCGTTCCGTGAGGTCTCGGACTGCTTTCACCTGTACTAAACGACCTTCCCAAAATACAAACTTGCTGCGAACGTCAGCAGGAAAAGCAGTTCCATCTCGCTTGAGAAAAATAGTTTCACAGACTGTATTGCTGGCAGCAGAAATCATTTGCGGCGCTTGTTTGTATGATTTCGGCGACAGTAGTTCCAGCAAGCTCATTCCCACCATTTCCGCAGGCTCGTAACCGAAAAGTTCGGCAAAATTACTGCTAACGCTCAAAATTGTGTCGCGGTCAGCCACGGCAACTGCTTCAAAATAAGCTTCGCATTCGAGCAAGCGCGCTGCTGAGTGGCTGCTGCCATTTTCTGCGGCAGAATAGCTGTTGTTAATTAACTGTTGCAATTGCGTATTTGCCGAGTACAAAGCGGTCATGGCTTGCCTGTACATAGCAGTACGTTTTTCGACTTTTTGTGCGAGGCGATCGCGATATTCTCGCAGTTCTTTTTCGACTCTAATTAAATCAGTAATATCAACGGCAAACACGATTACACCAGCGACTTTACCTGTTTCATCCCGGTAAGGTATTTTATCTGTCCGCACCCAGCATTTTTGACCCGAAACGGTTGGTAGCAGTTCGACTTGCCCCTGTTTGGGAACGCCCGACTTGATTACTTCTAAATCTTCTAAATAATATTGCTCTGCTTCGTCTGGATAGATTTCATAAAAAGATTTACCTTCTAATTGAGCAGCAGGCAAACCTCTCGATGCAGCGGCGGCTTGATTAATTCGCAGCAGACGACTTTCGGTATCTTTGAGCCAAATCATCGCCGGCACGGAATCAAAAATAATTTGCTGTTCTTGTTGCTGCAGGCGTAGTTCGGCTTCTGCTTGTTTTCTTTTAATTATTTCTTTTTGCAGTTTGTGATTAGCTTTTTTGAGTTCAGCAGTGCGTCTTTCTACTCTTTCTTCTAGTTGATCGTAGTATTGGGTCAGCAAGTTTTGCTGCTGTTCGTGCCGCATTGCTTCTAATTTTAACTTTTCGCTAGCTGACAAACTTGAGGACACAAAATCTGCTAATATTTGGGTAAATTCGTGTTCTTCTTCCGTCCAATCACCGTCGGAACCCTGGCGTTCGGCGCTGACTATTCCCAACCTTTGACCTGCTAGCACAATCGGTACGTTTAACAGGGAAGTCGTGCTCTTATCGACGAAATAAAGACCGACAAGTTCTCGCGTTCTGGGGTCATTTTCTGCGGCCACAGTTGCGATCACACTTGCCGATTTTAAAGCTTGAAAATAAGCCGGACAGTCGGCTGCAGTGAGGATGATTTGTACGGAATGGAGTTTAGTATTTTGTTGGTAAAGGTCGATGCAGTGAAGCTGCGTTTTGTCTTCGCCATACAGCCAAATACTGGCTCGATCGCAGTTGACAATACTGACAGCGGTTTCTGTTACTTCGCGGATGAAGTCTTCTATATTATTGCGTTCTTTAAGTTGACTTTTGGCTAATTTTGCGATCGCCAAAGTTGGACTGCGCCAATTTCCTCTCTGGTTGGGCGGCATGGGTGACTGCGAAGCGGCCTTAATTTCTTCGCAAACTAACAGTACAGCCGGTCGTTGGAAATTGGCAATTGAACGACCATTAGTATTTTCCTCTATTTTCCAATCTAACGCCGGCATTGCGCGCGCGGTAGCTTTTACCCTAATAATCCTGCCATCTTTGCAAGTCAAGCAGCCTTCCCAACAGGCAACTTTTGGAGTTGACGTACCGTTTTCCGACTGGGCCAATCCGGCAAATTCTGCCTGCATTTTGCCTTGCTCTGGGCAGTAAAATATGTTAAAAATTGAATGACAAATTAATTCCTGCGATTTGTAGGCGAGGCGAGACGCACCGAATTGATTGAGCGAAAAAACTCTTCCCAAAGCATCTAGAACGAAGTAAATGCCCGGAAAATTCTCGTAGAGAGTTCCATACCAATCTTGTTCGACTTGTTGGCTGCACGAAAGTTTTGCTGTCGCGAAGTCGCCGTCGGTGTCGATCAAGTGAGAATAGTTGGTTTCGGGGCTGCTTGAATGACTTTTTTTAGCAAACACTTTTAGCTTAACTCGACTGTAATTAATTTTACTTTCTGGAATTTAACTTTTTTGTGAAACTAAATTAAACCTGTTGTTTGAAAAAAGTTACAACTTGTAACAAAAATACGACTTGTCCAGCACCCTGATTTTCGCTTCCCAATGCAACCACTGTGTTTGTTTGTAGCTGGTACACGGTCTGCAGACGATATTTCCCGATAGTTGCAATGCCAGCAGGTTTAGCTGCAATTACCCAGGCTGTACTTTTAGCATCCTAGACAATAAAAAAAATCGGCAATCAATAGTTTTAAGTATATATGATAACACTCAAATACCTAGTAGTGAGACTGACCTACTTCGGATTCGGTTGGGGATATTTGCCGAGGCTGCGGATGAACCGGGCGGCGGTGGCAATTATCGGGTCAGCTTTTGCGGTGGGTTTGGGGATACTCGACCTGAAAACTGCTTGGGAGGCGATCGACCCAAGTACGATGTTTTGTGTTGGGAATGACGATCGTGAATCTAATTAATTAGACTGTTTAATAAATATTTATAATACTTAAGTTAAGTAAATCTTATAATGCACAATCGACCACGAGCTTTAGTCCTATAGTTTATACTTAATCTTGTCCAGCAAACGCTAAGGAGGTAAGGAAGAGTGACTACCCAACCCGCTGCGAAACCCAGACTTAATTCTGCGTTCAAACAACTGATGTCCTTACACTGGGTGATGTCAGCTTGCTATTTAGTGTTGTTTATTACCGGTACGTCTATGGCTCGATTGCCGGGAGAATTGTTTATTCGAGGCCCCCTTTACGATTTTCACAAATCCGTAGGAGTGCTGACAATGGCTTTGCTGACTTGGCGGATTTTAACTCTGCTGCGCGTATGGTGGAAAAAATATACGAAACGCCTGCCAAAGTTTACTAAGGAATGGTACAAAAATTTTGCTCTGCACGCAACTTTGTACGTTTTTATGTGGCTAGTTCCGGTTGCGGGTTTCTTACTTTCTAACTCTTACAAAAGTAACAATGTGAAATTTTTCGGAATTCTTTTGCCGGATATGTTTCCGCAGAATTCCGCACTGGTTGAGGTAGGAAGGAGTTTGCATTTTTGGCTTGGGTACACGTTTTTAGCCTGCGTAATTTTGCATATTTTAGATCAGAAGAAAGTTGTGAGAGCTAATTGGCGTAGGTTGACAAATTTTGTTAGCACTAAGTTCCCAAAGTCTCAAAATGTGGGATAAATTTGCGATGGGGTACTATAGCCTTTCTCAGAAAGATGAGGTACTCATGGGCATAGGGCATAGGGCATAGGGCATAGGGCATAGGGCATACCGCACTTTTTTTTGAGAACCGCTATATCTGAATTGGTAATGATAAATTTACTGCAAAACTGGCTATTTTCCACGGTGATATTCTGAAACTTGTCCCATCGTCTGAATTCTGGGACAAATTTATGGGTTGTTCTAATAAATCGACAGGCTGACTAATCGCCAAACCCAAATCGCTCTTTAATTCCAACTTCGCCTCTTTACCGTGACACTCGTAACACCGCAAAATCCAAGCATTAGAATCATCTTCCGATTGTTTGAAAGCCATCAACACTAAATTTTCGGCGGACCAATCCAAGAACTTCCTCACTGCGGGTAAACTCTTGTTTCGATTTTCTCCCGACTTGGGCAACACCTTTACTAGCAGTGGTAAATTTAACTCGTACCCCTGTCGAACAGTACCTGCATCTTGCCAATTTCCGCTGTGGGGATAGACGGCATAAGTAAATTCGGAAACTCCTACATCTGCTTGTTCATCCGGCCAAGTCGAACCCCGAAGCAATGTCAGCCGAATTTGATTTGGTTGAAGGTCGCAACCGTATTTGCAATCATTGAGCAAACTCACTCCAAAACCGTCATTGCTGATATCAGTCCAGCGCAAAATCGGCACTTCCCATTTGGCTTTTTCGGCGGGTGTTTGCGGCTTGGTTGTGCGATCGATCGCACCACCGGGAATTTCGCAAGTTGCAAAATCTGCTTCTACATTTAACCCAAAGGCTGCTTTTACTAAAACGTGCTTTTCTTGCCAATCTGCCACTGTCTTGATTTTCAGCAGCGGCGAACCTATTTCTAGTATATAATCTTGACAAAACTCCGATTTGCCAATTTGTCGGACTACGCGCAAACTCTGCCGTATTTCTCCCTGCTCTACCCAAGCAATCTCTTTGAGTGTCGGCGCGGGTAATTGATGTTTTTGATAATTTGGGTCGATGTTCCAAGCATCCCAATATTGACCGCTGTCTTGAAATGCTTGCAGTTGATTGCCGCCTGCTGCATTCAAGACTTCTCGGTTATTTACTTTATCCCAAATGCTGGATAAATCCCCAGTTTTGTCATCTACTGTTGCCTGAATAAATTCATTTTCTAATACCATTTGTGCGGCTGCAAAAGGCGTTTCTTGACTAACTGTGTTTTTTTGTGCTATACCGTATGTAAGTTTTGATAACTCTGTCTTTTTTTCGGTTTCTGGACTCGCGGACGCATTATCCACAGTTGGAGCGTCTTCGCGACACAGCCAAAACACCTGGTAGCCAACGGCGGGGATATTATTTGCCCAGAATAACAGTTTAGATGGCGATTGCGGTCGATCGCCCCTGACAATCTGCGACACCAATCGCCGTCGGGACAAGTCGTAAATTTGCCAAGCTGAATCAGCGGAATCGGGAAGCGGTACGGCGACAACCTCAGAGCGATCCCAATTGAGAGTATTGAAAATTAAAATCGGTTGAGCGTCGGGCTGCGGAGGGGAGGGGAGAGAAATTTGAGCCGAGATTGCATCCAAAGATTTTAACAGGATTTCGCGACAAGTGCGATCGACCTCAGCAAAGGCTAGATTAGCATCCGCATAGACTTGGGCGATCGCAGAACCGGGCAAAATATCGTGAAATTGGTTAAACAAAATTTGTTTCCAAGCTGATTCTAACTCAGATTTCGGATAAACCGCACCAGTACAAATAGTGGCCAGCGAAGACAGCAACTCCGCTTGGTAGAGCAATTCTTCGCAGCGGCGGTTTTGGCGTTTTTGGTCTGCGCGAGTCGTGTAGCAACCCCGGTGGAATTCTAAATAAAGTTCGTCTTTCCAAACGGGAAGAGTTTTGAGTTTTGAGGTGAAAGGATTTCCATCCTTCATGGCCGACAAGTTAGACAATTCTCGCGCCTGCAAATTCTCCTGATTGTCTGATTCTGGAACATCACTTTCTGCCCTAGTTGTCGTAACTTCAGGCAAAAACTGACTCTCAATCAAAGACAAATAATCAACCGCTTTCGCAAACTCCAACCTTGGGAAAAAAGGCGACATTTTCCAGCGTTTCGCCACCTCCAACATATCACGAGTCGGGCCACCGCCGTGGTCGCCAACCCCAGGCAACCAAAGAGCATTTTGCAAACCAGTCTTAACTTCCCAGTCAAAAGCATAACTTGCCATTTTCACAGATTCTACGCTTTCACCAATTGGAGCAGACATCATACTAAATATTTTAGTACCGTCCAACCCTTCCCACCAAAACACACCGTGGGGAAATTCCGTTGTATCATTCCAACGCAACTTTTGCGTCACAAAATAATCAACTCCACCTTGCCGCAAAATCTGAGGTAATTGCCACCCAAAACCGAAAGTATCCGGTAGCCAAGCTACCCGCATCAATTCCCCAAATTTTTCTTTTGCATAACGCTGTCCGTAAAAAACTTGCCGCACCATTGATTCAGCAGAAATCAAGTTTAAATCCGGTTCTACCCACATCCCCCCGACAACTTCCCAACATCCGACGGCCACCTGTTTTTTAATCGCAGCAAATAAGTCCGGCCGATGTTCTTCCATCCAAGCATAAAGCGCCGGAGTAGAATGACAGAAAATCAAATCGGGAAACTCCGATTGCAATTTCAATACCGACTCAAAAGTTCGCTGTGCAGCTTCCCAAGTTTTCGGTACAGGCCACAGCCAAGCCAAGTCTAAATGAGCGTGACCCACCAAATAGATTTTACCTCTATATATAGATGTCAGCTCACCACTTTCTTCTATATATATAGATGTAGCGTTGCTATTTTCTCCAACCTCCGAAACATCCTCCCTTCTTCCTCCCTCTGCGGCCTCTGCGGCCTCTGCGGTTCCCTCATCTAAATCCCCAGAAAAAGATGTCAGAGCACCACTTTCTCCTATATATATAGATGTAGCATTGCTATTTTCTCCAACCTCAAAAACCTCATCCCTTCTTCCCTCTGCGCCCTCTGCGCCCTCTGCGGTTCCCTCATCTAAATCCCCCAAAAAAGCCTGCAGATATCCCAATAAATTGTGCCGCAAAACCGACAGCGATCGATCGAACTTTTCGCGATCGCCCACAGCCGACCAATCAATCAAACCAAGCGCCAAATCAATCTCTGATTTCAGCGTTTCCCCCTTGACAAACATAGGGCGATTTGCTATTGTTTCAGTGGAGAGGTACTGGGAATTTACATTTTCTAAATTTCGACTTAGCGAATTCTGCAAAATCTCTAATTCGGCAGCCACAAAACCCGGATCGAAACAAGAAGAGTCCGCAGCTTCGTACAGACAAATCGATCGCACTAAAGCACCGTTATCGTGACCCGGACTTACCAACCGCAAAATAACTAAAAACTCATCTCCGGGATTGGCCGACGAACTCAACAAAACTCGATCGGCAAAATCAAATAAATCTCCCTGTCCGACTAACTCGCCGTTCACAAAAATTTGAGCATCTTCTGCCCACCAAGTCAAACCCAGCAGCAACCGCAAACCAACCACAGGATAGCCGTGCAAATTGTCAGGAATTACAAATTGCTGGCCCAAATATAAAACTTGCTTCCCCGACGGCCAAGCAATATGTCCTTTGCCGTTAAGTTCGGCAATCGGCTTGTTACAAATATTTACTGAAGAGACAGCAGAGTCCGAATCGCAGTACCTCCAACCAGACTGAACCTCCACTTGGCTGAGGAGGCGCAACTTCTCGACAGTGGCAGAAATATTGTTGCTAGCAGGTGACACAGAAGCGCTCATATTTAGCTAAACTAGGAATTGTGTATTAATCAAAAATCGGATTGAACCGCCCCGACGCAAAGGACGCGAAGAAATAAAGGTTTCAGAGGGTTTGAAGCTGCGATTAAGATCTCGCTTTGATTTTACAGCAATATTCAGCAATTCCGGCGCGAATCAAAAATCTGAATTCAAGAATAAAACTTATGTCCAACGGTTACTACGGCCCCTACCAAAGCCGACTATTAAATTTTATATCGAAACAGTCCCGCCAAGTCGCTGACAATTGCGATCGAACTTGGCGTCAAATTAAAGAAACAACTCTCACCGCCACCCAAATTCTGCTTTATCCAGCTTACTTGCTGGTGCAAAGTTCCCGACTGCTGGGCCGACAGTTGCGGGAATCAAGTCAAAAAGTAGATTTACCGGAACTGCAAGAATTTGGCGGCGACGAAAACCCCGATTTGCGACAAAATTGGTATCAGGGGGAAACTTCCGACGAAAGTTCGATCGCCGAAATTTTACACCTAGCCGAAAATTTACTAAACTCGTCGCAAACTGCGAAAACTTTAGCCAGCTTCCCGCTGTTAATAAATCAGGGAAATGCTGTTAACGATTTACCTCCGGCCATCAATTTTAGCGGACAAACCGCCAATTATCAAACCACTTCCGTCTTAGAACACCCCCTTGCTAAAACTCAATTAAAACCGCAACCGAAAGTTGAAGGAATTGCCAGTTTTATCCCAGCCCGCACTTTAGTATTGGTCGGAAAAGAAAATCAGATATTAGATATTTTGACGCCCGAACAGCAGGAAATGCTCGAAGGTCGCATAACTTGGGAAGTAGCAAACTGCGGGCCCGAACAACGGGAAATTACCCAAAAAGAATTAAAATTTAATCTTGGTTTGGAGTCGGCTGCCAAAAAAGCGCAGTTGCCGCCGATGCGTCGTTTTTGGGAATTGATGGCATGGCTTCAGACGAGTCCGGTTGCTCTGAAAAGAAATCAGTTTGGAGAATCAATCCTCGCAGTTAAAAAATCGATCGACCGCAATGCCATCCTAGTCCAAAAAGCCCGCGCGCAGATTGAAGCAAAAACCGTACAGCAGTCAATTGCGGCATCGAATTCGATCGACCACAATACCCCAAAACTAGAAACTAATTTTAACAGCAAGTTCGATCGACCCCCTACTCCTCTCTCCTTTGTTACATTACTCGATCGCGCCGCCGTCAACCTCGAAGAATTTACCCTCCCCCCCTCGGTAAAAACAACCCCCGCACCCACAGAAAACCCCGGAGTCAAAATTGACACATCGGGCAACGAAACTAATTTAGATTTGTCCGCCCGCGACATCCTCGAAAAATACGCTCGAAACATCGAACAAGTGATTTGGTCCTCAGTAGACCACCTCCTGGGCAAAGAAACGGCAGCGAGTGATAATACGGAGAAATCCGTCGCCATTCAGTATTATTTGAAACAGCGACAAGAACAAGAAAACACGCAAATAAGCCCAGAGGTCGATCGACCGTGGCTGAATTGGCAAGACTTATTTGGGGAACCAGCACCGCAGCATTTAATAGAGGAAAGTTCCGCGCCCCTAATATCACAAAGCAGTCCAAAAGTCAAGCAAAAAATTGCAGAATTAGGAGAATTGTCAGAAGGTCGATCGACCGCAGTCTCAATATCCCCGTACCCCGAAGCACTTCACCGCCTGCTGGGGCAGCTAAAACAGAGCTTGCTGACAAAAAGCCCAACAAGTCAACCCCAAACAGCATCTGATTTATCTGATTTAGCAGTTACTCAAAAAAATAGCTCTGCACTCGCAGCAGAATCAACCCCAGGGCGTGCACAGGAAACCCAAGTGCCAAAAAACACAAACCCGAACACCCGACAAAACAACCACTCTCCAGCAATCACCGCCCAAACTAGCAGATACACCGCCGCAACCCCCGCCACAGCAGAAGCCAAAAATCCCAGCGCAGGCGTCCCAGCAGAAGACGACTACTTAGAAACAAAAGCAGAATCGATGGGATACATTAAGCACCCCCTAGAACAAGTGCTCGAATGGCTCGATCGAGTTATGCTGCGGCTAGAAAACATCGCCGAGCAACTATGGAATTGGGCAAAAATCAACTTGCCCAAAATCCTCAAAAGCAAAGATAAAATTGACTAATCTTTAGCTTATGATAAAAAAGTTGCCGCAACAGCAGCAAATCAGCTCAGTATTATGCCATCTTTGGAGACTCCCACAGTGCTAACCCTCAAAATCGTAGTTAATGTAGTTGTCCTATTTTTTGTTTCCCTGTTTGTATTTGGATTTTTGTCCAATGACCCAGCCCGGAACCCCAACCGCAGAGACATGGAATAAACAAGTTATCTCGCCCGCAGAGTAGGGGCGCGCCACCGCAGCCCCTGCAACAGCCGACAAACCCGCGAAAATTAGTCGGACAAAACTTGACCTCGCACCGCCAGCGAGGTTATCTTGTGGCGAAAGCAACTTCTGAAAGCAGCCCTATTCCGGCGCGCCAAAGCCACGGGGAATTTTAGATATCAGATTAATGTTTAAACAGTTGCCTTCTAGATGCAAAATTTTCAATAATTTGCACCCTATAAAATCTAAAATCTAAAATCTAAAATCTAAAATCGGATGACTTACCTGTTGTAACTATGCCCTATCCGGTACCGCCGCCAGAACCCCCTGGCATCATCTACATCGCAAAACCAAAAAAAGTCGCCCTCACTGTCGCGGCCGGCGATGGAGACACCCTCCGCAACCCCACAGAAATACCGGAACCAAGCCCAGATATCGTTCAGCCAGAACCCACACCGGCCCCAGAAGAACCCGCAGCCCCACTCCGGGGCACCACCCCAGCCACCGACCAGCTTCCAGAAATCGCCGACCCCTTAGCTGCAGTGGAAAGCGGCGAGGCAGTGGTGGGATTTCAGCGTCAGGCCCCTGTGAGAGAACCCGAAACTGCGGAAACTCCGAAAGATTCCTCGTTTACGGCTTACCCATTGGGTTCGGTAGAAAATGCCGTTGCCATTCGCAATCGAAAACGAACCGCAGAGGCCCAGAAACAACAGGAGGGGAATGTTGTCCGAAAGCAGGAAAGTTGGTATCAGGCCCAAGGCCGGCAGTTAGAAGATAACTCTCCCGAACCTGCGGAGATTCCCGTTCCAGAACCCGCGCTAGAACCAGCACCCAGCGGGCAACAGCAGTTCGACATTCCCACACCAGGAACTGCCCCCGCACCCAGAACCCCCGCTGCCCCGACACCGAAACCTAAACCAGCCGCGCCGCCGGGAGTCCGCACCGCCCCTTCTGGGCGAACCGTGCCTTTTCCGGTGAGTCCGGCCGATACTATCGAAGTTAAAGCTGACAGCCAAGAATTCGACGACAAGCAGCAAATTGTCACGGCAGTTGGTAATGTCGTTGTGCGGTTCCGGCAAACTGTGATTGATGCCGATCGAGCGATCGTCAACTTAGTCACCCGCCAAGTGGTAGCATCCGGCAATGTCGCCTATACCCGCGGCCAACAAGTAGTGCGCGGTCAGCGGATGGAGTTCAATCTCGGCCTCAACAGCGGCGCAGTCGAACAAGCCAGGGGCGAAATATTCCTGCCCGCAGCAGGTAGCGAATTGACTCCCACACTGCCGACAGATATCAGTGCCGGGACGATTCTTGAACAGCCTCTGAGCGATCGAATTACCAGCCAGCAGCCCCTGCGCGGAGTCAAATCCCCCGGCGCTGCTACAGTGACTATCGGCGGAGGCGGACAGCTAGCAGCCCCCCAAGTGGTCGGTGCCGTCAACCGCATCCGCTTTGAAGCAGAACGCATCGAACTCCTGCCAGACGGCGCGAGGGTAGCAACCAACATTCGGCTTACTAACGACCCGTTTTCCCCGCCGGAATTTGAATACAGGGCCCGGACGGCGACGATTAGAAGGATTTCGCCCACGGCAGAGGAATTAGTCACAACTAAACCCCGCTTGGTGTTCGACAACCGCGTCAAAATACCCGTGTATCCCCGCAGGCAAGTGTTTGACAGCCGGCAGCAAAACGGCCCATGTTTGACCTTTGGCTACGACGGGGGGGACAGAGGCGGTTTGTATGCCGAGTGCGGTTTTGAGGTGTTGCAGAACGGGCCGGTGCGGCTGACCCTGACGCCCCAAATTTACCTCCAGCGGCTCGTGGCAGAGAACGGCGGTAATCCATTTTCTCCCGACAGCTACGGGCTGAAAGCGAGGTTACGCGCTAGTCTCGGCCCGCGCACCAGCCTGGACGGATCGGCAATATTTCTGAGTTTTGAAGATTTCCCCAATTTGCCGGAAGACAGCTTTCGGGGGAATTTGCGCCTGCGACAGTTGATCGGCACTCACACTCTGGCAGCAGAATACAGTTATCGCGATCGACTGTTCAACGGTTCTCTGGGCTATCAAACCGTGCAGAGCAGCCTGGGGGCAGTCCTGACTTCCCCAGTCATCCCACTCGGAGGCACGGGCATCAATCTCAGCTACCAAGCTGGGTATCAATTTATCAATGCTGACACCGATCAAGCAGACTTGCTCGAACCAGTGCGGGAAAACAACCGCGTCGATCTGGGGCGTTCCCAGCTCAGCTTTGCCTTGAGTCGCGGTTTCAACCTGTGGGAGGGCGAACCGCTGCCTCGCACTCCCACCCAGGGTTTGAGGTATACGCGGACGCCGGTGGTTCCTTTCTTGCAACTGGCCTTGGGACTCCGGGGGGTTGGAACTTATTACAGCAGTGGCGACAGACAAAATTCGCTCGCCGGCAGCGTCGGCATTCAAGGGCAGTTCGGCCATTTCTCCCGCCCTTTCCTCGATTACACTGGGTTTAACGTGACTTATACCCAGGTGGGACGGGACGGTATATCGCCGTTTTTATTCGATCGCTTAGTAGATTTGAGAGTCCTGTCTTTTGGACTTGTCCAGCAAGTTTACGGAGGCTTTCGAGTTGGATTTCAAAGTGCTATTAATTTAGAAAGCGGGGAAACAATCAGTACGAATTACACTTTAGAATACAGTCGCCGCAGCTACGCAATCATTTTGCGTTTTAATCCTGAGCGTCAAGTCGGCAGCCTGACTTTTAGAGTTAGCGACTTCAACTGGAATGGGACTCCCGAACCTTTTTCCGGGGACGCGCGAACTGTAGAAGGAGGGGTGCGTTTATCCGATTAATTCAATTTGCTAATTGGGCATTGGTCATTGGGAATTTGGAACCAACAGTCAACAGTCAACAGATAACAGTCAACAGATAACAGTCAACAGATAACAGTCAACAAATGACAGAAGTGACCGCAATATCTGCACAAGCAGCGGCTCTGCTGGTTCACTACGGTTTTGACCTAGGTGGCAAAAAAGCCGAGAAATTGGCGGGTGAATGGCTGACCAAGTATCCCGGCTATTGGCTGCGTTTAGCAGTGGTTGAAGCGCTTTACCAAGGCCGCTACAAGGCTGTTTCTGTGGGACAGCTATTGAGTATGTGGCATCGGATAGGTCAACCTCTCTATCATTTCAATCGCGAGTTTGAACGCTTGGTATGCAATAATTTTCCTCAAAATTTAACCGGGGAAAATGCTGCTCAACTACCACAGGAAGATATACTTTTATCGGACCCGGAATCCAAAGTAACTGCCGCAGAGTTACATTTGCTTGGGATATCAGAGGCGCAACTTGATGTGGCGCTTCATGCAGAAGTCCCAAACACAGAGGCAGAGGAAACAGGAAAATTGCCCGCAGCCGACGATCGCACAAAAGAAAATACAGAATTTGTTGTATATGAAGATGTGGCTGTTACCGCCCTCGCCGATCGAGCCGAAGCCGAGCAAAAATTAGCGGACAAACCTGTGGCAAAATCATTCCCAGTTGTCAAACACACTGATTTTCATACCAAGTTAAAAGCGATTGCCAAAGAAGGCCGAAGAAAGAAGGGAGAAAACAGAAATAGAGTGTAAACTTTGCGTACTAGATAGTTATTTTTCACTTTTCGCTTGGGGCAGTTACTCCCATCCGAATTTCCGAACAAAAAGAAGCTTGTTCCGTACCGTTAGCTTGTTTAACAAAGCTAGTCCGTAGCCGCAAATTGGGCATGAGATACCACAGCCTTTCTTCGGCATGGAGGGTGTCTGATTCTGTAATCAATGTCAGCACGTCCTCGCCCATCACGTAGCGACTATTACCCTTGTCTTGCAACACTTTACCTTCGCTTGGATTGTCGGGATTTGGTACGATCGCTAGTATTGTAGAACCGATTTGTTTAGCTTTGTCGCGATCGGGAATACCGTCCCAACTAATCCGAACGCTGGTTAGCCCAGTTGAAGCCGGGTTAATCGAGTGTTGTTGGCAAAGTTTGACGACTGCTGCATCGCTAGCTGTCAGTAGTTCTATTTTGAGGTCGGATTTACCGGCCTGCAATTCCCCAGAATTGAGATTGTGTACGGTACGCTGAGAAAACCATTTGCCTGCACTTAACTCGAAAAACTCGATAACATCCATGAAATTTGTCTCTAAAGTCAATACTGCTTTATTTGCGATCGTGACTTGCGCGCTATGGAGTCAGAAACCCGGTTTCTTCCTACGTACCTAGCGGTCAAACCAATGATTTTGTCTAGAAACCTGGTTTAAGAGTGCAAGTCCTTTTCTATATTTTAGAGGAAGGGGGCGCACCTGCAAAGCTTTCTGAGAGCTTTGGGTGAAACAGATTGCAGATGCCGCCCTGGTACGAAACCCAACCAGGGGGGACATCTGCCTCGCTGATGCGGCCGACTTGACAGAAAATTAGAGCATCCGCCATCATATTTCGTTATAAAAGGTCTTTTTCGCACTTTAAATAGGATTACGATACCTGAAATTTTTTAGCTTTGACCGAAAGCATCCAGGATACAAGCCCCCGGATTCATCCGTCCAGAAATAAAAAACTTGTCTCCGAGAAACTTGCCCCCCGAATTTATCCGTGGGGCCAACTCTAAAATCTAAAATCTAAAATCTAAAATCTAAAATCTAAAATCGATTGACAGTGCTGATCGATCGACCATCATCGCCCAAACACCAGCTATGTTAAGAAAAGCAACGATATATGTGAGCTTTTGTCAATTGATCGGTAAATTGGGCGTTGCTGAGTTTAATTATATTAGCGACGATTTATTGTAATCGCACTGCTTGAAAATTCTCAAAGCAGACTCCGACTAAAAAACAAGCAATTCATCGAACCATCACCAAACCAAGGACAGCAAGCCCGTAGCACATAGCATTCAAATATGTCATGCTAAGTCAAGAGAAAAGATTCTCGATCGGCTTTTCGGTAGGGTACAGCTAGCGATCGCATACATTTAAAAAACACATCCGTAAATTTATGACCGAGTTTAAACAAGGGCTGGATAAAATGGAGCCCGCAGAACAGACGCACTACCTGGAAATCCTGCCAAGTCAGCTAGCAGCGAATTCAGACTGCGAAAAATTATACAGCTTACTAACAGATTACAACTTTATTAAAGCCAAGCTGTCAGCATCGGGAGTACAGGCGCTCATAGAAGATTACGATTTAGCAACAAGTCCCGATATTATCTCAGAGAAAAAAGCCGACCAACTCAAATTAATCCAAGAAGCAATTCGGTTGTCTGCCCACATTCTAGCCACAGATAAAAGCCAACTAGCCACCCAACTAATAGCCCGCTTGATGCGCTTTGAAAGTCCAGAAATTCAAGCAATGCTAGCACAGGCACAACACCAAACAACCCCCTGGATGCGACCGCTAACGCCCAGCTTTACCCCTCCTGGCGGGAGATTGTTGCGTACCCTCACCGGACATACAGACTGGGTACAAGCTGTAGCAATCACCGCCGACGGCAAGCGGGCAATTTCTGCCTCCTCTGACCACAATCTCAAAATTTGGCACTTAGAAACAGGAGAAGAACTTGCCACCCTCAAAGGTCATCTTACCTACGTCAATGCTGTAGCTGTCACCCCCGACGGCACTAAAGTAATTTCCGGTTCTTGGGACAATACAATTAAAATTTGGGATTTAGAAACAGGGACAGAAATATTTACCTTTGCAGGCGATACTTTTGCCGTAGAAGCAGTAGCAGTAACTCCTGACGGCAAGCGAGTAATTTCAGGTTCTTGGGATGGCAGTATTAAAGTTTGGGATTTGACAAGCAGAGAAGTAATTTTTAACTTCAAAGGTCACAGCAGTTTTGTCCAGTCCGTAGCCGTAACTCATGATAGCAAACGGTTGATTTCCGGGTCGGGAGACAACAGCATGAAAGTCTGGAACCTAGAAACTGGAAAAGAAGTTTTTACTCTCACGGGTCATGAAGACTGGGTAAAAAGTGTAGCAGTTACTCCCGACGGCGAACTCATAATTTCCGGCAGTTACGACGGAACAGTTCAAGTCTGGAGTTTGTCAGAAAGAAAGCAACTTTTCACTTTAGGAAAACACAGCAGTTTCGTTCAAGCTGTGGCAGTCAGTCCCGACGGCAAACGGGTCATTTCGGCTTCCGGTGATAAAACGCTGAAAGTTTGGAATCTGGAAACAAAAGAAGAACTTTTCACTTTTACCAATCACATCGCCCCAGTGAATGCTGTGGCTGTTACCCCCGACGGCAAGCGGATAGTTTCTGGTTCCTCTGACAAAACTCTCAAAGTTTGGCACTTAGAAAGAGGCAAAGAAAATTTATCATTTGCAGGTCACGATGACTGGGTAAATGCTGTAGCAGTGACGGCGGACGGTACGAAAGCGATTTCCGGTTCAGGAGACAACAGCATTAAAGTCTGGAATCTCAAAAACGGACAGGAAATTTTTACTATTTCTGGACACCAAGATTGGGTAAAAGCGATCGCAATAACACCGGATAGCAAGCAAATAGTTTCGGGTTCCGGCGACAAAACTGTGAAAGTTTGGAGTCTAGAAACCGGAAAAGAAATCTTTACTTTCACTGGTCATACAGACTGGGTAAATTCTGTGGCAGTGACTGCGGACGGAACGATGGCGATTTCCGGTTCGGGAGACAAAACTATTAAAGTTTGGAGTTTAGAAACAGGAGAGGAACTTTTTACTTTTTCAGGTCATGAGGACGGGATAAAAGCTGTGGCAGTTACTCCCGACAGCAAGCGGGTTATTTCGGCTTCCGGCGACCAAACTCTGAAAATTTGGAGTTTGGGAAAAGAAAAGAATATTTTGGCAAATTTATGGAATTTAGCCGTCAAAAATCTACTTTTCACTCTCAAAGGTCATGAGAGTTTTGTGAATGCTGTGGCAGTTACGGCGGATGGCAAATGGGCGATTTCTGGCGGGCGGGAACACAATTTGAAAGTTTGGGATTTGTCAAGTAGAAAAGAAGTTTTTACTTTGGTAGGTCATGCTGATGCGGTAACATCTGTGGCGACTATGGGAACAAAGGCAATTTCTGTTTCGGACGATAATACTCTCAAAGTTTGGGATTTGTTAAGTCGAGAAGTAATTGCTAGTTTCAGGGGAGATAGTGCTTTGAAAGCTTGCGCTATTGCACCTGATGGGGTGACAATCGTAGTGGCGGAAGCTTCGGGACAGGTGCATTTTTTGAGGTTAGAAGAGGGGAAATAGTCATTAGTCATTAGTCATTAGTTATTATGCCGATCGCACTTTTGCTAAAATTTAAAAGTGCTATCGCCCTTTGCCCCAATCAAGTCTACAATTATTCCGCGTCAATACCCATCGATCGCAGTCTTTCCGCTAGAACAGCAGCCCAAAGTGCGATCTTTCTCAATACAGCGGTTCATCAAAAAAAAAATCTCATTCAGCAGCGAAAATAGGGCAGACACCACTCGCCCTACAAAACTACTTCCTCAGCAACTTCACCCCGCGAATCGAATAATCCAAAAGCTCAATAGGGTGCATTAAAGTAACTTCCTTTCCCTGCAACTCCAAATGCTTCTTAATTTGCAAAGAACAACCCGGATTAGAAGAAGCAATCAACTCCGCCCCAGTATTCAGCAAATTCTCCACCTTTTGCACTCCTAATTCATCAGCAATCTCCGGCTGAAGCATATTGTAAACTCCCGCACTCCCGCAGCACAAAGCCGCATCCACAGGCTCTTTTAACTTCACCCCAGGGATTTGTTGCAGCAACTGACGCGGCTGCAAACTAATCTTTTGCCCGTGCAACAAATGACAAGCATCCTGATAAACAATTGTCAAATCTCCATCAATCAAAGGATTAAGTTTCGCCGTAATTCCCGCACTTGCTAAAAACTCTTGCACGTCCTTAACATTAACAGCAAATTTTTCAGCTTTCTCCCGATAATCAGGGTCATCTGCTAAAATATGACCGTATTCTTTCAAAGTATGGCCGCAGCCAGCAGCGTTGATAATCACAAAATCAACACCCGTATTTTCAAAGCTATCAATCATTTGTCTCGCCAAAGCTTTCGCCTGTTCCGCTTGGCCTTGGTGTTCCGGCAAAGCAGCACAGCATCCCTGACTTTTAGGAACCACAACCTCGCAACCGTTAGCCGTCAAAACACGCACAGTAGCTTCATTAACTGGCGAAAATAACAGCCGCTGGACACAGCCTAAAATCACGCCGACTCGATAGCGTTTCTCCCCTTCTGCCGGAATTACCTCTGGTAAATTATCCCGGAAAGAATCGACAGTAACTTTCGGCAAAATTGATTCCATCGCAGCCAAGCGGGGAAATACTTTTTTCAGCAAACCTGTTTTGCGGACAAGTTTTGGCAGTCCTAATTTTTGATAAATAAACAGCGGTGCAAGCAAAGGTCGCAATCTGTGAGGATAAGGGAAAAGATTAAAAATCAGAGTGCGAATTACATTGTCCGAAAAAGTGCGTTCCTGATTTCTAGTAACTTGGTGGCGCGTTGCGGAAATTAATTTGTCGTATTGAACTCCAGAAGGGCAAGTTGTAACGCAGGCTAAACAGCCCAAACAAGTATCAAAATGCTGGGAGGTTGCTTCGTTTAATGGTGCGTCGCCTTTGTTGATTGCATCCATTAAATAAATGCGGCCTCTGGGCGAATCCATTTCTTTTCCGAGTACGCGATAACTTGGACAAGTTGACAAACAAAAGCCGCAGTGTACGCAAGTATCGATTAATTTCGGATCGGGCGGATTGTTGGCGTCGAAACCGGGGATTTCGAGGGTTTGTAAGTGGGGATTTTGTGCTAGAAAATTGCTTTCTTTGGCAGGTCTTAAATCGTCGCTGGGAACTTGAGATTTTTCTGAAGTTTGCATATATATATTACCTAATTGTTTTTCTTCGTACCCAGAACTTTAGTCAGTTTAATGGAATTTAGGCAGAAGCTTTATCTGTAGGTTTGCCGCGCGAAAAATTCCGCTAGAAGTAGCGTGTAAAACCACTTTTTACAGAAGTCCTGAACGAATCAAGTCCTGACTACAAACTTTAAACTAAATAGCTGGTAAAAGTATAGTCATTTATAGGCATGGGAGGCTTCAAGTCCCTCCCCCTTCACTTTTACTTTGAGCGGATTAACCCGCCTCGGCTGAACTACGCAGCTCCCTATCCCATCGCTGAAGGCATTTGGGATTGCTTTTCTGAGGATGTTGTACGAAGCGTTGATATCAGAATTAATTAACTGACCAGTCGATGTTTTGTACAAACCTCGCTTAATACGCTTACCAGTAAACATTGGCTCTTTTTCTGTTTTCCCGTAGACAGGGATTGGGTCTAGACCCACGAAGTTTGCCCGCGATGTGTAGGATTCTTCCTGCACAATTACTGTGATTCCCACCAACCGAGCTTTGTACTCCAACATTTCAATTAATCGAGAGTGAGGAATACTAACAAAGTTTTGGTTGGTTTGCTTCCCTAGATCAATTTCAGTTTTCCACTGTGCATTCTTGCCAATTACTAGCGTCCCCATTTTTTTTGTATTTAAAATCGCAACAATCACACGACTAGCATGATGCAAGTAATTATCAACTTTCTGATTGCGACAGCGAGTTAATCGCTGAATCCTGGGTGAGGTTTGACGATTCCCTTTTAACTGGGATTGTAATCGGGATTTGCGTTTGTTATAGAACTGGTTAATCGATTTTAATGGTCGCCCGTTAATCAACAAAGGGATAAATCCCGGCTGATTTGAAGTTAACGCCACTAAATTATCCAGTCCCAAATCAATACTAGCTACAGAGTTGGCATTGCCAAGGGTGGACTCCGGTTCACTTCGACTACGCTCAGTACAAGCATCATAAATCACCTCAATTACATAGGAATCACATTTCGGAACCAGTCTAACTTGACAAATCTGGTTGGGATTGACTTGGGTTTTAATTGAAAGTTCAGTGCCGGAAAGTTTAATGATTCCTTTCTTCAACTGTTTGCTGCTAATTGCTTGAATCGTGTAGACGAGAAGATTTCGCCCTTTAGTCTTATCTTTGTACTTTGGCAATTTTGGGCGACCCGTGAATTTTGAAGAGTCAGCTTTGTAAGCTTTAACGGTTTCAAAAAACGATTTCCAATTCTTGTCTAGCACCATCAAGATTTGCTGACTTACTTTAGCAGGCAAAGCCTTATATGCTTCGTGAGACTTCATCAATCGGTTCATTTCGTTGTAATTGACATAGCCCCACCCATAAATAAAACTCTGACGAATGACGTAATTGGCGGCATTGTAGAGGTTTTTGGACTTGAAAGCTAGTTCGTCTATTTGGGCGAAACGGTGTTCCGTTGATTTAATGATGTGCCTCTCTGTTAGTTGCATTTGAGACTTGCGTTTTTTGGGCTATGCGTATTCCTTATTCAACACTCACAACAATATAATACCATTATTGCTTATAAACTCAATGAAGTTTTACAATACCGCTTATAAAACGATGGGGGCTCAAAATATTTTCCGGGTCAAACTGCTGTTTAATCCGGCGCATTAAATCGATCGCACTTCCAGTATAGCCCCAAACATCTAACTGTTGCTTGATGTCGGTCGGCGCTGCTAAAACACTCAGAAAACCGCCTTTCGCTTCGCACCCTCTGCGTACCTGCAACAACCTGTCCGCCGTCGCATTCTCAAACCGCAAAACCCCCAAACCGCTGCCTGCATGAATCCAAGCGTCCTGTACCGGCAATTCGTTAATAGCCGTTACAGCTTCCGACGGTCTGATTCCTATTTTGCAAATAATTGCCGACTTTGTGCCAGAATCCCACATTGTTTCTGGCAATCTTTGCCATAACTGATGCTCATCATTTTCGCAGCAGCTAGTGCCTTGCAAACCCAATTTTTCGCCAACTTCCAGCAAGCGGGCTGATTGTTGTTTAACACTTTCTGCGATACTTTGAAATCTGACGATTAATCCCGTGCCCTTTCCTAAGCCTAATTTTGCGACTAATTCAGGTGACAGCAAATCAACGGCTGTCGGTGTCAAAGCAGAGGATAATAAGATTTGAGCCGTTTGGGACAAAGCATTAGTTTCCCCTGTCAGCACTACGGTTCCCGATGATTCAGGCAGCGGATAAACTCGGAAAGTTACTTGAGAAATGACCCCCAATGTGCCGTAAGCACCAGTAAACAGTTTCATCAAGTCGTAGCCGGCGACATTTTTAACAACTCGACCCCCGGCTACCGCAATTTTACCGTCCGATCGCACAAAGGTAATTCCCAACAGCAAATCGCGCACCCCGCGATAGCGATGCCGCAAGGAACCCGCATCAGCAGTAGCGACAATGCCGCCCAAAGTTACCTCTTGCGGATATGCTGGATCGATCGGCAAAAATTGACCTGCTGCAGCTAAAATTTGCTGCAAATCCGCAAACTTCATCCCGGCTTCTGCCGTCACAGTTAAATCGCCCACAGCGTGTTCTACAAGCCGATTGAGGCGCGAAGTGCTGACAGCCACAAGCCCCGCTGCATCACGAGATACCCTTAAATCCCCCTTAAAAAGACCCACTTTGACAACATCTTGCTCCCCCCTTTGTAGGGGCGGTGCCCCCGTGCCCGCCCTGGGCTGGGGGGGATCGGAGTCTAATTTAACTAAACCACCCCAATCAAGTTTGCTGCCGCTGCCACAAGGCAAGACTGCACAGCGATTTTGCCCAGCCCAAGCAATGACAGCCGCCAGTTCTTCCTGAGTATTCGGGTAAACAGTACAATCTATTTTCGTGTGGGGGGCAACTGCTTTTTCTACCCGTTCTTGCCAAAATGGCTCTGTATCTTGCCAGCGACAGATGCCAGCAGTGCCGACAATACTTTCTAATTCTTGTGTGCTTACGTAATTTTCGGTAGAAAAAGATTTCATGAAGGTTATCAGACGCCCGCTAAAAAAAATTATCAAAACACTGCCTAAAACCATTAAATATTAATACGGGCCCGATATTCAAAACATGAAGAAACAAATGTCTCAAAACCGAATTTCTATGGGAATTACCGGTCTCAACGAAGTGATTGGCGGTGGCCTAATTCCTCAACGCTCTTATCTGGTGCGCGGCGGCCCGGGTACTGGCAAGACTACACTGGGCTTTCACTTTTTGGCAGCAGGTGTGGCTCTGGGAGAAACGCCCCTGTTTATTACTTTAGGAGAACCGGAAGCGCAATTGCGCGCCAATGCCGCAAGTCTCGGTTTTGATATGGAAGCGATGGCGTTTCTCGATTTGAGCCCATCGTCAGAATTTTTTACCCAAGTTCAAACTTATGACATTTTCTCCCCCTCCGAGGTGGAGCGAGAACCGACTACACAAAAGATTATCGAGCGAGTTCAAGCTGTCAAGCCACAACGGGTGTTTTTGGACGCGATCACTCAATTTCGCTACTTAGCTGCGGATGAGTTTCAGTTTCGCAAGCAAGTTTTGTCTTTTCTGCGGTTTTTGGTGGAAGGGGGGGCGACGGTGGTGTTCACTTCAGAAGGCACTTCAAGTGCTCCCGATGACGATTTGCAATTCATCAGCGACGGAGTAATTTACTTGGAACTGCGCCCTGAAGGACGCGCCCTGTCTGTCACCAAGCTGCGAGGCTCCAACTTCCGCAGCGGCCGCCATTCGCTGCGCCTGACTCAGGCTGGTATGGAAGTATTTCCGCGACTGCTGCCGGACAACTTTCAACAGGATTTTGTTGCGGAAGCGATTTCTTCTGGGGTTCCAGAAATCGACGAATTACTGCACGGGGGACTGGAACGGGGGACTGTGACGGTGATTAGCGGGCCTAGCGGCGTGGGTAAAACCACGGTGGGCATTCAGTTTATGAAGGAAGCTGCAGGAAGGGGGGAGCGATCGGTAGTTTACATTTTTGAGGAGTCAACTTCTACTCTGTTGCAGCGCTGCGAATCAGTTAACATCCCGGTTGGGGCGATGATAGGGCAAGGAAGTCTTTCGGTGATACCCGTGGAACCTTTGCTGTACTCGCCGGATCAGTTTGCCTGTATGGTACGGCAGGAAGTGGAACAGGAAAAGACGCGGATTGTGATGATTGACAGTATTTCTGGCTATCAGCTTTCGATGCAGGGGCAAGATTTGGTGAACAATTTGCACGCTTTGTGTAAGTATCTGAAGAATATGGGAGTCACCGTTATTTTGATTAATGAGGTAGAAGCTATTAGCGGAGATTTTCGGCTGACCGAGATCGGAATTAGCTATTTGGCGGATAATCTTCTGTTTATACGCTATCTGGAACGCCAACTGCATAATAGGACAGAAATCCGCAAGGGGATCGGAGTAATTAAAAAACGAGTCAGCAATTTCGAGAGAACTTTGCGAGAACTCGAGATTACTCGCTACGGCATCAAAGTCAGCAAACCGATACGGGGGCTGCGCGGCATTTTGAGTTCGGCGCCGGTGTGGATTGAGGGGGAACCGGACGAAGATTGAATCGGGGCTTGTCCTGCTGTTTCTGGGCAAGTGCAGCTAATTTTGCAGTCGTGAATCTACTAATAAGTAGGGGGCGCACCGCGCACCTCACCACTAGCTGTAGGGGGCGCACCGCGCACCTCACCAGTAGCCTAAGTTCTGGAAAACTTAAATATATTGGTAAATTTGTGTATTTTTAGACTTTTATCGTAGTGTAGTTTTCAATTCTATGAAATACAGTAGGGGCACAGGGCACGTGGCCGTGTCCTGTACCCCTACTGTATTTGACTCAACTGAAAACCTATGTAATCCCTCGCCGAAAAGTAAGCTAATACCAGATAAAAAAAGAATCCAACTTGAGGCTACCTCCCAACCCATATATAATCACTCACTCCCCATTCTAAAATCTCAAATCTACAATCTAAAATCTAAAATGGTATAACCCGTATTCACAGGAAGCTGATAAATGACTGGCAACTCAATAATTTTAGCCGTAGACCGCAATCAGCGAAACTTGGAACTATTAGCACAATTTCTCAATAAAGAAGGATACCAGATGATCGCGGCTTATAACTATGAAGATGTTGCACAAGCTATCAGTCAGCCTGCTAGGATCGGGATGGCTTTAGTAGATATTTCTGGTTTCGATCGCCGGATTTGGGACTGCTGCGAACAACTGCGAAATCACCAAATCCCTTTTCTGATACTCTCGCCCAAACAAAGCGCTGCCATTCAGCACGAAAGCCTCTGCCACGGGGCTCGGAATATGTTGGTAAAACCTTTGATAGTTAGAGATTTGCTGGGAATTGTTCACAGCTTGCTAGGAGAATCTGCGTGAGTCAAATTTTATTGCTTGTCGAACAAAAAGAAAATCGCCGATTGTTATTAGAATGGCTAGCAGTTTATTATGAGGTATTGCTGCCCAACTCAACCGAAAATAGTGAGGAGTTTTTACCATTTAATCAATCTTTTGACCTGGCGATAATTGACGGTATTTCCCTGAAACGCCACTGGCAATGGGTTGCCGCCCAAAAAGAGGCAGAACACCCGGTATGCTTGCCTTTTCTTTTGATTACATCCCGCTCGGATGTAGGGATGGCAACACAATTTATTTGGCAAAGTATTGACGATTTGATTATCGCTCCGATCGAGAAGATAGAATTGCAAGCGCGGGTGGAGATTTTGCTGCGATCGCGCCAGTTGTCTTTAACTCTCAAATTGTCTCACGACCAACTCGATCGCACTTTGCAAACAGCCCAAGAACTCAATGAGATGAAAACATTTTTGCTGTACATGATTGCCCATGACGTTCGCAATCCTTTGAATTTCATCATCGGCACTACACAACTTCTTAGCAAGTACAAGTTAACATTAACAGAGGAGAAAACACAAGAACTTCTAGACAAAACTCAAGCAGCTGCAAAAGGCATAGATTTGTTATTAGATGATGTTTTGCTGCTGGGGCGTGTTGAGTCGGGAAAAACAGGTTTTTGCTTGCTACCGATAGACTTAGCAAAGTTGTGTAATGAGTTGGTAGAGGAATTTCAGAGCAGCCTGAAGTTGAAACATGAAAATGAGCGGGTGACGCTGATTTTTGTCAATCACCATCAATCCGCGATGGCGTGTTTGGAGGTAAGCTTGCTCAGGCGAATTCTGGGCAATTTGCTGTCCAATGCTATTAAGTATTCTCCCCCAAATACCGAAGTAATTTTTGAATTACAACTTACTGAAACGGAGGCTATTTTTTCAGTACAGGATGCAGGAATTGGCATACCTATCGCAGACCAAGGACGGCTGTTTGATTCATTTTACCGGGCTAAAAATGTCGGTCGCATTCCTGGTACTGGACTGGGGCTGAGCATTGTTAAAAAATGCGTGGACTTGCACGGTGGCGAAATTACTTTGATCAGTGAAGAAGGCGTCGGCAGTACATTTACAGTAACGCTGCCGATCACAAAAACTGCAAAAAACCAAATCTCGCCTGCAACGACTTAAACTAGATGCAGACATTATCTTGGGATATTCATCGATGGATTTGACGCCCCGGTGAGGCTCTACCTGGTAGTGTGACCATGAGATTTATCCTCAAACAACTGAATAAAAATCTCGCTATTTTACAATGCCAGAATTTGAAGAACCCTTAACAGCCGCTCGTCAAGTGATTAAATTTAGCATCGTCGTTCCAGAAGCGATCGACCAGCCGGAGAATTGGCGATCGTTCCTCAAAGCTCGATCGGCATCGTAAAAAATTTTGAACGCACCCACAAAATAATTAGATACCATTCAAAACTTATCCGAGTAGCCAGACTTTATATTTTTGAAAAAAAGCGAGCCAACAACCGTCACATCTGAGATTATCTGATGAGTATTTTAACACTTTAAAAATGGTTAATAAACTCTTTTAGGAATTATTTTCGGACTCTTGTGCCGTACAATCAATCAAGAGTTGAAGAGCGATCGCATGAGCTTTCATGTGGACAGTCCAACTGTTCAACTATTAATGGTTGAAACCTGATGTCTCCAGGTTCAATTGCCACTCTTCTCCACCAAGCTGGCAACAAGAGCAGCCAAAACTTACCCAAAGACACAGAACGGTGCTCGTGAACAAAAACCAAGGTCAGGAGAGCCACCAGTCGTAAAACGGCTGAGAGCGCAAACACCCCTGGCAAGCCACCGAGATTGGTCAAAGTGGCGAGAAAGCCACCCACGGTTATTCCCATTGCCCCAGTGACACCAGGAACCGCGGCCGCGATCGCAAAGTATATCGACTGATTCAACAGTGGTGCCACCGACATCATCAGATTACCACTGCACAGGTCGATCGCCGCCCACGTCCCACCGCCGATTATGTGCAACAGCGGAAACCAGACCCATAGGAAAATTGGAGCCGTTCCACCTTCTAGCCAGAGTAGAGGGGTCAGAGCCACCAAAACTCCCACTACTAGCATAATCGGGCGATTCCCAACCCGGTCAGCCAGCTTCCCCCAAAAAACCAGCATCAGCAAGTTAGCACCAGCACCTAAACTGCTATAGAGCGTTACCACGCTGACATCTATATTTAGGTCATCCAGCAAGTAAAGATTAAAGAAGGGCGCGCTGACGTTAACGGCAAAGCTCCATAGACCAGAGTAAAGCAAAAACTTTAAAAAATTGGCTTCCTTGAGAAAGCTAAAAATTGTCCCTGTGGATGATTTTTCGCCTGTATCTGAATGCGTGACGTGTACAAGCTTTGGGTTCACATCGGTCATAAAGAACTGACAACCTAGACTGATGAGGCCAAGTACAATTCCTAAAACCAAGATGGCACTGTAACCTTGGAGCTTTCCACCGGGCCAGTTCGATACCACTAGAGCCAGCAACGGCACACCAATGAGATTCGTCAAGCTGACAGCACTATTGCGAAAGCCAAAATACCGCCCGCGCAACCGCTGAGGTACTAACGCCGCCAACCAGCTCAAGAACGAAGCACGACCTAAAGATTCTAAGACTTGAGTTACCCAGATGATTGCCAATGTCAACTGCACTAGCTGATGTCCGGCCAGATGAAATGAGCCTCCCAACCAAAGGGCTGGCACGAGAATCAGCCACAGCAGTCGCGACATTCCGAAAATCCAGAAGGAATACCAGTGGCGGCTTTGTGTTCGGTCTGCTATATAAGCTCCGAACGGTTGGAGCAGATTTACCAGTTGAGGAATGGAGGAGAGCATACCAATTTCGACTGGACCAGCCCCCAAATCGAGCAAGAAATTACTGAGCAACGCGCCGCCGATGATGCTGTAAAAAAGCGTAGCAAATACACCGTCCAAAGTTAGGGCTCTGAGGCTTGACCGAGTTTCCGGTTTGGAAAGTTTTAGAGGTCGATTGGTCAGAAGTACCATCTCTGGTAAGGCTATATCCTCTTGGATTTCTTCCTGAAGAGGGAGAGGATTCGTTCCTACTAAGCTGTATTCTTCTTGTTTTTCGAGCATACTGGATAGCCAATAGATAAGCTGCGTAGCAGCTTAATTGTATAATATAAGATTAAGTATTTTAAGGAGCACAGCCATAGAGGTCAGGTAAAAATCCTCAGTCTAAAAACCCCAAAAAAAGATTACTTCAAGAAATCAAATCAAATAAAATAAAATAAAATAAAATAAAATAAGACGACCCAACTTAGATAAAAGAAATTAATTTGATTAATCACTCAGGTAAAATTGTCAAGAAATAGCTAATTTTTTAGAAATTTTCTATGCGACATTAGCTTACTGCATGGTTCATCGCAATCCAGATAAAATAGAAAAATTTTCCGATGGAAGAAGTCAAGGAAACTTGCGGAAAGCCACCTCTGAGTAGGGAAAAATGTTGCTAAAAAAAATAATAAGGATTAAATCTAAAGTTCTAAAGGAGCAAGGGTGCTCAATAACTCTTCTAGGATAAATCGCAACAAAGATTGAGTTGCTAATATTAAACCTAATCGGGCTTGGGCGAGTTTTGGCTGTCTTATTTTGACTTCTCCCCAAATTCGGCAGTGAGTGTAAAAAGTCTGAAATGCTTCGCTCAAACTATTGGCTAATTTGAAATAATTGACAGGTTGTTCACGTTTTTTTACCCCGAAAGTAGGATATAAATTGTCTAGCACTGTTAACAGTTGGGATATTAAACGGCGTTCGGCTGGATGCACTAACCGCACTCGATCGCCCTCGTCAATCCAAGGGATAGGATTTGGACTCGCCAGCGACCAAATTTGTGGCGCTGTAGTGACATCTGGCTGGGCGATCGCAATTATGCGATCGCGGTGGGCCATTCGCAGCAGGGAACAGCAGCGCGCGTGGCTGTACTGAATGGGAAACAGTCGATCAGCAGACACAACAGGGGATAATATTCTAGATTCGGGAATTGGGAGGTTCGTTTGAGCTAAACGCTGCAACCAGACGGCTAAACCTGCATCAGTCAACTCCAGCTCAATAATTCCCGTCGGCGCGACTTTAACGGCGAAATCTGGGTAGCACAGCGGTTCGAGAGTTTCGGCCAACTCGGTCGCAATTGTCTGCGGTGTCTGCTGCCAAGTTTTAGCCAATTTCAGGGCGATCGCAGACACGTACAGCACCCGCGCGCTATCTTTACTCCGATTTAACGGAAATATTGCACCATTCTCAATTACTTGTTTAGCAAGAGGCATCTTGCCTGTTCCACAAGAAAATTCATCTCTTGTGGAATGGGCATCTTGCCCGTTCTTGAGAATGGTGTCACCTATGAGATTTAATGGAATTTTCCCTAGTGCCTCTTGCTGGGCGATCGCGCTTTGGAACCTGGAAAGCAAGAAACACTTCACTGTAACTTCCAGGCACTGCTCCATATTTGCTGTATCCATATCGGCTCATCCTAACGTAAGAGCAACTATCGAGTGTTACCACTTCCACTGTTCTTGTACGTTAAACTGCTGATGTCAGAGATAGTCGATCTGCTCCCCCGATCGGGGCTACATCGAATTAATAGGCTTTCTAGGGATTTTTTTGCTAAATATACAATAATTTACGACAAATTTTTTGCTGAACTCTACCATTTTGATGTATTTTTTGCTACATTAAATTTTTCGGTAAAACTAAGAAAAGTCAGCACAGTTAAGAAGCGTGCAAGCTTGATCGGGGGTTGGTTGTCTCACTTGGTATCGCACTGCTGGCAAAAGCTGTTTTTCTCACTATTAAATATATCCCAGAGCCTCACTTATGCAATCAACTTCCACACATCTAGAGACTATCGATCGACCTTTTATCACTTGGCAGCGAATTATCGACTGGGCCCAGGAACACTACCGCTGCCGGACTTTTAGCAAAGACGAGCGGATTCCGGCAAGACCCGGACTGCTCTATTTAGTCCAGAAAGGTTCTGTGCGGCTCGTAGGCAGCGCTCAAGTTAGCGCTGCGGCGACGAAGTCGAAATCCGCTGAGAAAACTACAGAAGAAGCTTTTTTGGGCTTCGTCGGCGCCGGTCAGCCCTTTGAACTGGTTGCTCAGTCTCCGTTTACTCTCCAAGCTTACGCTCATGCCGATCAAACTCACGTAGTGTGGATGTATTGGCACGACTTGGATAATTGGCCTCACTTTCGTAGAGAAATTTTGGATGCGTTTCGTTACCAACACCAGCGGAAACTGCTCTGGCTGAGCACTTTGGGACAGCGCCGGACGATCGACCGACTGTTGGGGTTTCTCACTTTGTTGATCGAGGAGTTCGGCGAACCTTACGTAGGTGACGACGAACCAGAGGTGGTTCGGGGCTACCGGCTGCCTTGGACTTTGACGCACGCTCAAATTGGCAGCGCCATCGGCTCAACGCGAGTGACGGTGACGCGGCTGATGGGTAAGTTGCGATCGAAAGGTTTGATTAATACTGAGGATGATAATTTAATCTGTTTGCCGGCTAAGTCTAACCCCCAAAAGACAAAAAACCAAAAGCAGGACGTAGAAGATTCCTTGGAAGATTCCCTGGAAGATGAAGATTCCCTGGAAGATGAAGATTCCCTGGATGATTCCCTGGATGATGAAGATTCTCTCGAATAATCTGCATAAAATCCGGCGGGAAATTGCTAACAAACAGCGCGTCACTATTAGTTTTGGGCAGTCGCGCTCGATCACTCGACAGTGTAGGATGAATTGTGTAAACTTTTCCCGTTCTCGAAAGGTGCGACTGACAATGACCGATGACAAGCAAAAATATTCAATCCCGAACAATCAGCAACGGGTGGTATTCTGCGACTTTGACGGCACGATAACTGTTGAAGAAACTTTTGTGGCAATGCTCAAGCATTTCGCACCGGAACTGTCGTCTCAACTGATGCCTGAAATATACGCTAGAAGGTTGAGTTTGCGATCGGGAGTGCGGCAGTTACTAGAGTCTATTCCCTCGGAACGTTACGGGGAAATTGTGGAATTTTCTAGGGCAAAGCTGATGCGGCCGGGATTGGTGGAATTGCTGGATTTTTTGGACGAGAAAAAGGTAGATTTTGCGATCGTGTCCGGCGGTCTTCGGATTATGGTAGAGACGGTAATGGGCGATTTGGTAAAGCGGGCGAGCGTTATTTACGCTGTGGATGTGGACGCTAGTGGCCCTCGCTTGCAAGTCAATTCTAAGTTTGAAGGAGATGAGGAATTGGTGTCTAAGGTGCGGGTGATGGGCCAGCACCCGGCCCAGGAACAAGTGGCGATAGGAGATTCGCTGACGGATTTTAATATGGCTTTGCAGGCTTCGTCGGTGTTTGCGCGCGATCGGCTTGCCGAGTATCTAGACGAACAACAAAAGCCTTATACTAAATGGGATAATTTTTTTGACATTTTGGAAAATTTGTCCCAAAAATGGAATTGAAACTATCGCCTTTCTCAGGTAATATAAATTCCGTTTGCATCGGTATTGTATGATGTTAAATTTTGTAGGGGAGGGTTCACCCACAATAATTGCCCATAATAAACAATATAATAAACCCGCCCCCGTGCAGATAAGTCCGATGCGATCGAATTTGATATAAGGTGTGTACGGATTACCCTACGTTTAGATAGGCCAGCACAATTCCTATTAACGCAAAAAGTAGATTAAAAACTGAGGATTTGTAAAGAATGAGTGGCGATTTAAGATCAGATTTAATTGCAGCAGCCAAACATTTTTACGATCGCGGTTGGATGGTTGGGACTGCTGGCAATCTTTCAGCCCGCTTACCCGATGGCAGTTTTTGGATTACTGCTAGCGGCCGTGCGAAAGGGCAGTTAACTGAACGAGATTTTATCAGAATGAGCTCAGACGGCGCAATTGTCGAGCAACCTGTTGCCGACAGCCGCCCTTCGGCCGAAACCAGCATTCATTTAGCCGTTTACAATTGTTTTCCAGACGCTAAAGCTTGCTATCACGTCCACTCCATCGAGGCAAATTTAGTTTCTCGGCTGACTGTAGGAGATGCAGTGCCTTTACCCGCGATCGAAATGCTGAAAGGTTTGGGGGTTTGGGAGGAAAACCCGCAAGTGTCGATACCCCTCTTTACAAATTATTTGGAAGTCCCTAAGATAGCCAAGGAAATTTGCGAATTCTTTGCCATTTGTGCGCCCTCTGTACCCGCTTTATTAATTCGCGATCACGGCATCACAGTCTGGGCAGACTCGCCAGCCGCCGCCTACAATTACGTAGAAATTGTAGAATACATTTTTCGCTATACGATCGCAGCCCGCCAATTAAATTTAGATTGAAGATTTGAGAGGAGAGATTGAGCGGTGCATGAATTCCGAGGCTTAGGGATTTGAAATTAGGAAACGAGCAAACGTCCAGAATAGACAACAGTTATGGCTAAATATACCCGGATTTTATCCATAGATGGAGGCGGAATTAGAGGAATTATTCCCGCGCAAATTTTAGTTAGCGTTGAGTCAAAGCTGCAACAAAAAAGTGGCAACCCAGATGCGAGAATAGCTGACTATTTTGATTTAATCGCCGGCACGAGTGCGGGAGGAATTTTAACTTGCATCTATTTGTGTCCAGATGGCGAAAATCCCAGCAGACCTCGCTGGGCGGCCCAAGACGCTGTTAATTTTTCGATTAAGAGTGGCCGTGACGTTTTTCAGACTTCATTTTGGCAAAAAGTCAGATCTCTAGATGGTTTGATAGATGAGAAATATGCGAGTGATCGCTTAGAAAAATTATTTTTGGAAAACTTTAGAGATTGCAAACTCAGCCAACTGCTAAAACCTTGTTTGATTTCCAGTTACGACATCGAAAGAAGAAAAGCTCACTTTTTCGATCAAATAGATGCTCAACAATATCCAGCCGAAGACTATTTTATCAGAGATATCGCCAGAGCCACATCTGCCGCTCCCTCATATTTTGAAGTTCCAAAAATTTACTCTTTGACTAACGAACGCTACGCTTTAATTGACGGGGGAGTATTCGCCAACAATCCGGCACTTTGTGCCTATGCTGAAGTTAGAAATAAATTCAGTATTCCTGACGATAGCCTCGACAAAAGCCCGACAGCAAAAGATATGGTAATTTTATCGCTGGGGACAGGAGAAGCTCAGAAAAAATTCCCCTATGAAGAAGTAAAAAATTGGGGTCAAGTTGAGTGGGTTGAGCCTTTAATTAATATCATGATGACGGGAGTTGCGGAAACTGTAAATTATCAACTCATCCAGATTTATGATGCGGTTGAAAGACCGAATCAATATTTGAGAATTACTCCCGATTTGAGCCATGAACAACCGCTGCAGATTGATGATGCCTCGGAAGAGAAAATATCAGACCTGCTGAGAATTGGCAAAGAGCAAACCGAAAAGAATAATGAACAGTTGGATAAGTTTATCGAGTTGTTGCTTGCCCAGTAGTCAGTCATATTGTAGGGTGGGTTAGGCGCGGCGATTAAGTTAAGTCACCAATAAATAAATCTTAAACCGCGCCCAACCCACCAACTGCAGGGCAGGCAGACTGAAAATATATGTTGACAAATCGTGCAATAATTGCTGTAGGATTGCCGAAAATCAGTAGGTGGCAGTGCTTCGCCCTGTTTGCAATTAATCGCGAGCCCTGAGTCATTGGTTAAAAAAGACCAAGAACACGATCGACATTTAGATGAAACCTTCAATAACAGGTGGTTTCAGCGTTTTTTGGTGACATTGTTCCTGGGTGGCCAAGTGCTGCTACGCATAGTCCAAGGCAAAATTGACCGCCGCAAAATCATGGAACATTTAGTAACGGTAGGCTTGGATTCTTTGCGATCCGTGCTGCTAATAGCCTTTTTTGGGGGCATGATTTTTACCTTTCAATCCGCCCGAGAATTGGTTCGCTTTGGGGCGGTTGAGGCGGTGGGAGGTCCTTTTGCTGTGGCATTTTGTGGGGAATTAGCACCGCTTTTAACGGGGGGCGTGGTGGCGGGACAAGTAGGTTCGGCTTTTGCGGCGGAGATAGGAGAAATGCAGGTGACGGAACAAATAGACGCCCTGTATATGTTAAGAACAAATCCGGTTGATTATTTAGTGGTGCCGAGGGTGATAGCTTGCTGCATCATGCTGCCGATTTTAACAATTTTTGCGGTAGCGGTGGGGATTTTGGGCGGGCTATTTGTAGCGGTTAATTTTTATAATTTGGAACCGTCGGTATTTTTGGAATCAGTGCGGACTTTTTTGGCGCCTTGGGATTTAGTAACTGTGGCGATTAAAAGTTTTATTTTTGGGTTGATAATTGCCCTTGTCGGTTGCGGTTGGGGATTGACGACGGTGGGCGGAGGGAAAGGAGTAGGCCAAGCTGCCACGGCGGCGGTGGTAACTTCTTGGGTGTTGATTTTTATGGCGGATTTATGTTTATCGCTGTTGATGTCTCAGGAGTTGGGGATTCCTAGAAATTGATAATCTTGGCGATTATAGCAAGAGTCAATCGATTTTAGATTTTAGATTTTAGATTAAAGATTAAAGAATTGAACCATTGACCCCAGGGATAAACTCGGGGGCTTTTTTATCGGATACACGTCAATACCTGTAGTTTAGACTAAAAAATCAGTGCAGCTAAAAGTAGCAGCCTTTTAGCAGAAGGCAAGCTGTTGCTCAAAAACT